>JAPLOJ010000230.1 GCA_026400795.1 Alphaproteobacteria bacterium | reverse complement strand
TGGGATTGATTCAGTGCGTTTTGCGCTGCGTCCCTTCCGGCAAGTGCAGTGGGAGGTGACGGCGGTGCCAGAATTTGGAGTGACCTATTCCTGCCTTGGTCTTGCCAAAAACAATCATTCACTGCGCAATTGGCTGAATATCGCGCTTTATGAATTGCATATGGATGGTACGATAGAGCGCGCTTGGGAAAAATGGTTCGATGGACCAATGTTCACCAAGGTTCCCGTGAGTCCCTTCTTCTGACCGGCGCGTGAATTACAGCCTTATCTATTCGCAGGTTTCGGAGCATATCCCCTATCTTTTGGGCGGTGCCATCCTTACGCTTGAACTCGCAGCGATTTCCTTCTTGGTCGGCTGGGCCATTGGGCTGACCAATGCCTCTATCCTGCATTTTGGGCCGCGTCCCGCGCGGCTTGCGGTGCAGGGCTATGTGACCTTTTTCATCAATACGCCACTACTGGTGCAGATATTCTTCATCTTCTTCGTGCTGCCGGATGCGGGCATTCTGCTTTCGCCCTATGCCGCAGTCGCGATCGGCATGTCGCTGAATGCTGGCGCCTATCTGACCGAAATTCAACGCGCTGGTTTCCAATCCCTGCGCCGGGAAGAAATTGACGCTGCAACCGCCATGGGTTTTTCGGTGCCGCAAATTGTCTGGTATGTGGTGCTTCCACATATTGCCAAGGCGCTTTATCCGCCGCTATCAAACCAATTCATCATCCAGGTCATGACAACCTCCATCGCGGCAATCTTCGCGGTCGAGGAGCTGACGGGCCGCGCCTACAACGTCAATTCACTGACCTTCCGCTCGCTTGAGGTTTTCTCAATTGTCGCTGTCATTTACCTGGTGCTAACCTTGGCGTGTTCACTGGCGCTTGCCCTACTCGGCCGATGGTTGTTCCGTGTCAAAGCACGGGTCTTTTGACGCCATGTGGGAACAGCTTCTTGAAGATGCGCCACGCTTCTTCGGTATCTGGAACCTGATGTTCCTGGGCCAGGCGCTATTGAATACGCTGCTGCTTTCTTACCTTGGTGCGGCCTTCGGCTTTGCCATCGGCTTTTCCCTGGCCATTGGGCGCCACCCTAGGCTTTACGGTATTGCGCCGATACGTCTGCTGGCTACCGCCTATGTCGAAGTGTTTCGCCGCATCCCCTTCCTTGTGAAGCTGATGTGCATCTTTTTTGCCTTCCAGCTTTCCGGCGCGCAGGCCTCACTTTTTACCATAGCACTTGTCACTGTAGTGCTCTCGGCAGCCGCCTTCGCGGCTGAAATTGCACGCGCCGGGATCGAAGCCGTGCCGGCGCCGCAATGGGATGCGGCAGAGGCGATGAATTTTTCCCGCTGGAAGGTCCTCACGCGGGTCGTCGCTCCGCAATCCTGGCGCGTGGTGCTACCGCCACTATTTGGGTATGCTGTGGGCTTCATCAAATCCACCTCCATCGCAAGCCAGATCGGCGTGATGGAATTGACCTATGCCGCGAAAATTCTGAACACGCGTGGCTTTTCTGCCTTGCTATGCTTCGGCACCATCCTGATTGTCTATTTCCTCATCTGCTGGCCAACCAAACGCTTCGGAGAACATCTTGAAGCGCGTCTTGGTCGGCGCCCCAAAGTCTAAGGAAGCCCGCTATGCCCTTCACCCCTCCTGGGATGCACCTTCTAAAGGATGCCATTGATTGCCACATCCATTGCGCGCCGCATCTTTCGGGCCGCTCCGTCAATGCCTTTGATGCGGTACGGCAAGCGGCGGCCTCTGGCATGCGCGCCATCGGCATCATGTGCAATTTCCAGAATACATCAGGCCTGGCTGCGCTGGTGAATGATGAGCTTGGTCACCTGGGTGTTGAGGCATTTGGCGGCCTGATCATGCAGCCGACTGCAGGTGGCGTGACGCTTGAGGCAGCGCGAACCGCCATTGGCTATGGTTACGGCCCAGGCACGGGTGCGCGTTTTGTCAGCCTGCCCACGCATCACACCCGCCATGTGGCGATGCGTGAGGGCCGCAGCCCGGCTTTCCTGGAAACCACTTTTTTTGTGCCGGAAAGCGGCACGGTGCCTGACCCCGTACCTGCAATCATGGAACTCTGCGCCGCGAGGGATGTAGTTTTTGACTGCGGTCACGTCTCTGCGCGGGAGGCGGTTGTGCTGACGGAAGAAGCCAAGCGCCGCGGCGTTGCGCGCATCCGCACCCATTGCGCGCGCTACGCGCCGGACGAAATCGCGGCCATCACAGCGCTCGGCGCTTATGCCGAGTTTTCCTTCTTCGTACTGACCCATGCAACACAGGTTGGCCTGACGCATGTGGATGACGAAAAGCACAAGATTGCCGCCAATAGCGTTATTCAGGATTTCACACCGCGCATCCGTGCCGCCGGCGACCGGGCGATCCTGTCAACCGATGCCGGCGTTTATCTGCTGCCGCCGCCGGTTGAGGCGTTCCGCGAATACCTCATGCTTGTTGAGAGCGAGGGCTTCAGCGAAACCGAGATCCGTCGCATGATTGGTGAGAATCCAGCCAAGCTCTTCAATGTTGGTGGTCAGGCATAGCGCCTGGTTTCCGACGATCCGACCAGCAAGGCTGCAATGCATTGGGCAGGATTTTCAGGCCGACCCACACCATCTTAGCGCGCTATCCGCTGCAACCTTGATGGCGCGCAGATAATCTTCCACATCCACCCATTCATCATACCCGCCATTCTGGGTCAAATCACCGCAAAGCGGCCCGAAGCCGACGGTCGGGATGCCCTTCTGTACCATCGGCACGCGGATATCAGATGATGTATGCATGGCATTCACAAAGGGTGAGAGCCCCGTCACGCGCGACACCGCTGCACTCACCGCGCCAAAAAGCAGCGACTCTGCCGGCAATTCCGCGCCCGTGACGCCGGAAAGCCATTCAAGCTTGGGCGGATGGTCTTTCATCCAAGCGTCTTGTTGCGCGCAAGCCGTGATGCAATCAGTGATTTCCTGTTGCACCTTTTCCATCGCCTCTCCTGGTGGGAAGGAAACCGCGCCACCCATGACACAGCTTGTCGGGATACGGCTGAAACGCGCGGCATCGCCGCAGGCAATATGGGAGACCATGATATTGGTGGCACGCCCGACAACGCTTTCAATGCCGGGATGATGCACGCGCGTCCCGCGCGCTTGGTCAAGGGCATCAAGCGCAGCTTTTACTAGCATCGCCTTGTCCAAAGCATTCACGGCAAGATGAGCAAAGGCAGTATGCCCGGGTTCCTTCGTGTCAGGCCCGCGTCCCGCAACGGTCACGCGAAAATAGAGTTGCCCGCTGCAAATCGCCTTGATTTCCTGCATGCCGACACCGCTTTCCGCCGGATGCACGTAAATCGCTGCATCTGCGACATAACCATGCTGCATTGCCGCCGCGACACCGCGCGCATGGCGCTTGGATGGCGTGCTTGTCGCGATGATATCACCCTTGGGCTGCAACCCTGCCGCGCGAATAACCTTGATTGCCTC
>JAPLOJ010000144.1 GCA_026400795.1 Alphaproteobacteria bacterium | reverse complement strand
GCTCGCGCCCGATTTCATGCAGCATCTGGCGTGATGTGCGCACCAGCTTGTTGATGGTTTCAATCATGTGCACGGGGATGCGGATGGTGCGCGCCTGATCGGCGATGGAACGGGTGATCGCTTGGCGGATCCACCAAGTGGCATAGGTGCTGAACTTATAGCCACGGCGATATTCGAACTTATCCACCGCCTTCATCAGGCCGATATTGCCTTCCTGGATCAAATCCAGGAATTGAAGGCCGCGATTGGTGTATTTCTTGGCGATGGAGATAACAAGGCGCAGATTGGCCTCGATCATTTCCTTCTTCGCCTGGGTCATGTCGCGTTCGCCGCGCGACACGGTCGCATAAACCCGCTTGAATTCCGCCACCGGCAGGCCGGTTTCATTGGCGGCTTCGCTGATGCGGGCGCGGATTTGTTCAACCTCGGTGCCGTATTTCGCGACAAAGGGCTTCCAGCCTTTACCGGGCAGATTACCAACGCGTTCCACCCAGGCAGGGTCCATTTCGCTGCCGCGCCATTGCGCCAGGAACTCATCACGCTTGACCTTTTGGCTATCGGCCAGGCGCAGCACCTGGCCTTCCATCGTGGTCATGCGGCGGTTCAGCGTTTTCAGCTGATCAACCAATTCCTCGATGCGGTTATTGTGCAAGTGCACTTTTTCAACCAGCGTGATCAGTTCCTGGCGGAGCTTTTCGTAATTCTTCTCGCCGCGCTGCGCCAATTCCTCGCCCGAGGTAAAGGCTTCCATGCGCTTGGAACTCAGCTTTGACAGCTTCGCGTAGATGGCTTCGATCTGCTCGAAATTGGCGAGCACTTCCGGCTTCAGTTTTTCTTCGAGTGCGGAGAGTGAAAGCCCAAGGCCTTCACCTTCCTCACCTTCTTCGAATTCTTCAACTACGGCGGCGGCTGAAGCCGCGGCGTCGGGGCTGCCGGCGGATTGGGTTGCTTCCAGGTCAATAATGTCGCGCAGCAGCATGCGGGGCGGTGTTTGGCGCACCGCTTCATGCCAGCGCAAAATCGCCCTGAAGGTCAGCGGGCTTTCGCACAAGCCGCCGATCATCATATCGCGCCCGGCTTCGATCCGCTTGGCGATGGCAATTTCGCCTTCGCGGGACAGCAATTCAACACTGCCCATTTCACGCAGATACATGCGGACAGGGTCATCGGTGCGCCCGACGCTTTCCTCATCCACATTGCCGCTGGCTTCTTCTTCTTCCTCACCATCCGCGCGCGTCGCGGGCTTGACCAACGCGCCTTCACCTTCTTCCGCTTCTTCCGCTTCGGATACGGTGATGCCGGCTTCGCTCAGCATTGCCATGGTGTCTTCGATCATTTCCGAAGACACTTGTTCGGAAGGTAGTACGGCGTTGATTTCGTCTACCGTGACATAGCCGCGTTCCTTGCCGCGGGCGATCAGCTTCTTCACCGCCGCTGACTGGATGTCGAGCATCATGCCCTCCACCTGTTCGTCGCGGGCTTCGACTGGTTCCGCCCCTGCCGCCGCTTTCGTCGCCATGCCTTACCACTCCGTTCAATTGCGAAAGGC
>JAPLOJ010000133.1 GCA_026400795.1 Alphaproteobacteria bacterium | reverse complement strand
CGGAACACCATCCCCTGTCTAAACAGGGGGTCGCGCCCCGGGCCGATTTGGGCTAACCCCGCGCCATGCGTCACTTTCTGGACTTCGAAAAACCCATCGCCGAGCTTGAGGGCAAGATCGAGGAGCTGCGTCGGACCACCGATGCCGGCGGCATTGATGTTGCCGAGGAGATCGGTCGCCTCGGCGAAAAAGCCCAAGCGCTCCTGAAGACCACCTATGCCAAGCTGTCCCCCTGGCAGAAGGCGCAGGTTGCGCGCCACCCGGACCGGCCGCATGCGACCGATTACATCGCGGCCCTGATCCAGGATTTCACACCCCTCGCGGGTGATCGCGCCTTCGCCGATGATGCGGCAGTGGTGGGCGGCATGGGGCGCTTCCGTGGCCGCGCCGTGGTGGTGCTGGGGACCGAGCGCGGGCATGACACCGATAGCCGAGTGAAACATAATTTCGGCATGGCGCGGCCCGAGGGCTACCGGAAAGCGCGGCGCCTGATGGAGTTGGCCGGGCGTTTCGGCATGCCGATCCTGTCCTTTGTGGATACCTCTGGCGCCTTTCCGGGCATTGACGCGGAAGCGCGCGGCCAAGCGGAAGCGATTGCGCGGTCCATCGAAGCCGGGCTGGATGCGCCCGTGCCCTTCATTGCGACTATCATCGGTGAAGGCGGGTCGGGCGGCGCCATTGCGCTGGCAGCGGCGGATCGCATCATCATGCTGGAACATGCGATTTATTCCGTGATCAGCCCGGAAGGCTGCGCTTCCATCCTGTGGCGCGATGCGGCGCAGGCGGCAACGGCGGCGGAAGCGCTGAAGCTGACCGCCGATGATTTGCGCAAGCTCGGCCTGGTGGATGTGGTGGTGCCGGAACCCTTGGGCGGCGCGCATCGTGATGCCGCGACGGTGATCTCGGCGCTGGGCGACAAGATTGAGACGCTGCTGACACCCTTGCTCGCTTTGGATGGTGCCACGCTGCGCGCACGCCGGCGCGACAAATTCCTGGAAATGGGGCGTAGCGGCGCCCTGTGATGGCGGCTGATCCGGCCGCCGAGCTGCGCGCGCGTGTCCTGCGCGGCTTTCCGGCGATTGCCTTGGTGATTTTCCTATCCGCTGTCGATCAAACCATCGTTGCCACTGCGCTTGCCGATATTGCCGCCGATATGGGCGGGATCGAACGCGTTTCCTGGATCCTGATTGCCTATCTGGTCGCGGCCACCTGCGCTGCGCCGGTATTTGGGCAGCTTGGCGATTTCTTTGGCCGGCGGCGCTTATTGTTTGTGGCGCTGGCGATTTTCTTCACGGGCTGCGCCGGCTGCGCGCTGGCGCCCAATCTGCCAAGCCTGATCATTGCGCGCGTTATCCAGGGTTTTGGCGGCGGCGCGCTGCTGACGCTCACCCAGGCTTTAATCGGTGAGACTGTGCCGCCGCGCGAACGCGGCAAATTCCAGGCATGGATTGCGGGCGCTTATGGCTTTGCCTCGGCCTTCGGGCCGGTGGCGGGGGGCTTCATCACCCAGGCTTTCGGCTGGCGCTGGATTTTCTGGTTCCTGCTACCCTTGCCCTTGCTGTGCGCCTTCATCGCACGCCGCCTGCCCGATATTGTGCCGAACCATGCCGGGCGGCGTTGGCGTTTTGATTGGCTGGGCCTGGCGCTATTTGTGCTGACAATGGGTGCCGCTTTGGTGGCACTTGATCGCGCGCGGCGTTTTTATGTGGCCTATCTGCCCTTGATTCTTGGCCTGGTTGCGTTGGCGCTATTTGCTGGTGTCACCTTGCTGCGCGTGGAACGCCGCCAGCCCGAACCGTTGCTGCCGCTGCCCCTGTTTGCCGAGGCCAGCATCTGGCGGCTGCTGACGCTTTCAATCCTGGTGGTCGCGGCGCAGGTGGGCTTGATCTCCTTCCTGCCATTATGGCTGCAAGTGGTGCGCGGGCTTGAACCGGCCAATGCCGGGCTGGTGCTTTTGCCGATTGCGATGGGCTCATCCTTCGGCGCGTTTTTCTCCGGCAAGATGGTGGCGCGCACCGGGCATGCGATGCTGTGGCCAAGCATCGGCCTGCCCGTGGCGGCGATCATTTGGAGCCTGCTGGCATTTTTCGCGCCGGCCATGCCGCTATGGCTGATGCTGGCATTATTGGGGGTGGCGACCTTCGGTTCCGGCACATCCTATCCGGTGGTGCAGACCACGGTGCAGGCGGCGGCGGGGCAGGGGCGGCTTGGCATTGCGGCGGCCGGAGTCGCTTTCTCGCGCAATTTCGGCGCCGCACTTGGGGCGGCTGTGGCAGCGGCGGCGATCTTTGGCGCCATGGCACTTTTCACCCCGGCACTGACCGAAGGCTTCGCCGCGCTGGTTACCGACCTCGGCGGCTTGGGCGCGCGTTTGGGCGGCGATGGTGTGGCGCAACTCCGCGCTGCCTTGGCTGAGCCCTTCCGCGGGCTGTTCATCATCGCCGCCGTGCTGATGGGCGCGGCTTCTGTCATGGCCTGGCGCGTGCCGCTGCGCCGCTATTGATCTTGTGTCGGACGGGCGAGGCGCGGCAAGCTGGGGTTGTCTTCAAGGATTGCAGCCATGGCCGAACCCACTCCGCCCCAACCCGCCTTTGCCCCCACACGCAGCCTGCCCTTGCCGGGCCACTCCGCCCCAACCCGCCTTTGCCCCCACACGCAGCCTGCCCTTGCCGGGCGGTGCGAAGCTGGTTTTCTGTTCCGGCGTGACCGCGCGCGGCAGCGCTGCCGAGGCTCAGGGCGTGGAAGCCCAGGCCGAGGAATGTTTCGCGCGCTTGATGCGCGCCTTGGCGCAGGAAGGTGGCAGCTTCGCCGATGTCTTGAAGCTGAATACCTATCTTTCGGATATGCGCGATTATGCCGGCTTTGATGCGGTGCGCCGAGGCATCCTGGCGCCGCTTGCAGTGCCGCCGGCCAGCACTTGCGTTGGAGGCGCCAGCTTCACCACACCGCTGACGCGCATTGAAATTGAAGCCATTGCGGTGATCGGCGCGAAGGCATGAGTCTGGCCGCGCGCATCGCCACCGAAGGGGCAAGTATGGCGCAAGCCTGCACGGCCTGTGGTGCTTGCGTGCAGGCCTGCCCAATGACGCGCTTTGCTGCGGGCGTGGTTGAAGCTGATCCGGCCGAGGTTGCATCGGGCATGCGCGCGCTGCTGCTGG
>JAPLOJ010000241.1 GCA_026400795.1 Alphaproteobacteria bacterium | reverse complement strand
GGCGACCCGCGTGTGGCCTATGTCAATATCCACACCGCGCGGCCGGGATGCTGGCTGACGCGGGTGGAGAAAATCTAAGGGCTGGGCGCTGGCCAGCCGCGGTACCCGGCCGGGCGATGCGTCGAGACCTGATTAAGCCCCAGCGCATGTCCGCTTCCTATTTGCTCGCCGGACATGCACTAAGCCTTGGTTTGACGGCATTTGCCAAAAAGCCGGATGGCTCCTCTTGGCGCAACGTTACCCCAGGTTATGCGCTTTCACCGTCACACCGCGGCAATGCTCTCCCGCCGCAATTCCACTGAAAGCGCATCCAGCGAACGCTCAACACGGTCCAGCATTTCCGTCACCTCATCCTTGGTGATGACCAGCGGCGGGGAAAAGCCGATGCTGTCATTCATCATGGCGCGCAGGATCACGCCCTGTTCTTCACCATGCTTCACCAAACGCGGCCCAATCTTGCGCGCGGGGTCGAAGTTCTTCCGGGCTCCCTTGTCTTCCACCAATTCAATCGCGCCCACCATGCCAACACCGCGCACCTCACCCACCATCGGGTGATTGGCAAAGCGGCGCTGCAATTCGCTTTGCAGATGCGGCCCCACGGATTTCACATGGCCGATCAGGTCCATCTCATCATAAATCTTGAGCGTTTCAATCGCGACCGCGGCGGCCACCGGATGCCCGGAATAGGTGAAGCCATGGCCCCAAGTGCCGACTGCGGAAGACCCCTCCACAATGCCCTGGAACACCCGTTCATTCACCATCACGGCCGAGATCGGCAGATAGGATGAAGACAGCGCCTTGGCGCAGACCAGAATATCCGGCGTGATGCCGAAAGTCTGGCAGCCCCAGTAATTGCCGGTGCGCCCAAAGCCGCAAATCACCTCATCGGCCACAAACAGCACATCATGCTTTTTCAGCACCGCCTGGATTTTCTCGAAATAGGTGCGCGGCGGCACAATCACGCCGCCCGCGCCCATGGTCGGTTCTGCCCAGAAGGCGGCGACCGTCTCCGGCCCTTCATTGATGATATAGGCGTCCAGTTCTTCCGCGAGGCGTGTCGCGAAATCTTCTTCCGATTCGCCCGGCTTCGCATTGTGGTAGTGATGCGGCGTGCCAACGTGATGGAAACGACCACCCGCAATCGGCGCATCAAACAGCTTGTGATTGGCGGGCAAGCCGGTCAGCGAAGCCGCCGCCAGCGTAATGCCGTGATAGCCCTTCAGGCGCGCAATCAGCTTCTTCTTCTCAGGCCGGCCAATCGCGTTGTTCATGTACCAAATCATCTTGATCGCGCTGTCATTCGCCTCAGACCCTGAATTGGCGAAGAACACCTTGCTCATCGGCACCGGCGCGCGTTCGATCAGCATCTCGGCCAGGTCAATCATCGGCTCATGCGATTTGGCCGTGAAGGAATGATAGAAAGGAAGCTTCCGCATCTGGTTGGCGGCGGCCTGCACCAGGCGTTCATTGTCAAAGCCGAGCGATGTGCACCACAGCCCCGCCATGGCTTCGATGTATTCCTTGCCTTGATCGTCAAAAATACGCACGCCCTTGCCGCGGCTGATCACCAGCGGGCCATTCACCTGATGTGCCTTGGCGTCGGTATAGGGGTGCAGCACATTGGCAATGTCGCGGACGGCATTGGAATTGCGGGGCGGGGTCATGTTTTGGCTTCCTCGAACCTTGTCAGAAACCTGATTAAGGCATGCCTTGGCCAAAGACCCAAGAGGAAAGCGTTGCCCTAAGCCCCGCGCCGCGCCAAGTTACCCCAACGGAGGCGTCTCATGACCGAAATCAAACCCCATGCGGCCCATTGGGGCAGCTTCGATGCGGTGGTCGAAAACGGCCGGCTGGTGGGGGTGAAGCCCTTTCACCGCGACCCTTTCCCCGGTTCCTTGATCGAAGCCGTGCCCGATGCGGTGCATAGCGCGGCCCGGATAGACCGGCCCTATGTGCGCAAGGGTTGGCTGGAAGGCCGCCGGCGCGGGGCTTTGCGCGGCGGTGATGCCTTTGTGCCGGTTTCCTGGGACAAGGCGGTGCGGCTGGTGGCGGAAGAAACCCGCCGCGTGCGCG
>JAPLOJ010000390.1 GCA_026400795.1 Alphaproteobacteria bacterium | reverse complement strand
TTCATGATCGAGGGCAGCTCGGCGGGGAACTGAACGTCCACCACGGCACCAAGCACCTGCGTCACCTGACCAACATTATTCTTCATGGCAGCAGTCCCTTCTTAAAGCGCTTCAGCGCCGGAGATGATTTCGATCAGCTCTCGGGTGATGTTCGCTTGACGTGTGCGGTTGTAATTCAGCGTAAGCTTATTGATCATCTCGCCCGCATTGCGCGTGGCGTTATCCATGGCAGTCATCTGGCTGCCATAGAAGCCGGCGGCATTGTCCAGCAGGGCGCGATAGATCTGGATGGCGAGATTTTGGGGCAAAAGCCGCGCCAGAATCTCTTCTTCCGTCGGTTCAAACTCGTAAAGCGCACCGCTATCGGCCTTAACCTCAGGCAGCGGCGTCGGAATAAGCTGCTGACCTACCGGCGTTTGGCTGATCACATTCTTGAAGCGGTTATAGATCAGCGTGCAGACATCGAATGCGCCGGCATCCAGCATGTCGCTGATCTTGGCGCTGACCTCTGACGCATCTTCATAGCTGATGCGCTTCTTGTTGGCGAAGCTGATTTCCGCCACGAAACGGCTAGCGAAGTCGCGCTTGAGGTAAACAGCGCCTTTGCGGCCAACAGTGATGATCTTCACCGTCTTGCCTTCGGCTTCCAGCGCGCGCACCTGGGCGCGGGCAAAGCGGCCGACATTGGTGTTAAAGCCACCGCAAAGACCGCGCTCGGCCGTCACCACCACCAGCAGATGCACCTTATCGGCGCCCGTGCCGACCAGCAGCTTCGGCGCATCCGGCGAACCGGCCACCGAGGCACCGAGCGAGGCCAGCATCCGCTCCATACGATCAGCATAGGGGCGGGCCGCTTCTGCCTGGCTTTGCGCACGGCGCAGCTTGGCGGCAGCCACCATCTTCATTGCCTGCGTGATCTTACGCGTGGATTTCACGCTATTGATCCGCAGACGCAGACTTTTCAGGCTGGGCATTGGTTACTCTCCCGCAGGCCCGGGCTCAGGCGAAAGACTTGGTGAAACTGTCAAGGAACGCAACCAGCTTCGCTTCCGTATCCTTCTTGATCTCACGATCATTGCGGATGCTGGCCACGATGTCCGGCGCGGTCGCCTTCAAGTCACCAAGCAGGCGGCTTTCAAACTCACCCACCTTATTCAACGGCAAGCGGTCCAGATAACCACGCGTGCCGGCAAAAATCGCGATCACCTGATCCTCAACCGCGACCGGCTTGAACTGCGGCTGCTTCAGCAGCTCGGTCAAACGCGCACCGCGCGCCAGCAAAGCCTGGGTGGAAGCATCCAGATCCGAGGAGAACTGAGCGAAGGCCGCCATTTCGCGGTACTGCGCCAGTTCCAGCTTGATCTTGCCGGCCACCTGCTTCATCGCCTTGATCTGCGCGGCCGACCCAACGCGGGAGACCGAAAGACCAACATTCACGGCGGGGCGGATGCCCTTGAAGAACAATTCGGTTTCCAGGAAGATCTGGCCATCCGTGATCGAAATCACGTTCGTCGGAATATAGGCCGAAACGTCACCCGCCTGGGTTTCAATGACCGGCAGCGCCGTCAGAGACCCGTTGCCGGCATCATCGCCCATCTTCGCCGCACGCTCCAAAAGGCGCGAATGCAGATAGAACACGTCACCCGGATAGGCTTCGCGGCCCGGCGGACGGCGCAGCAGCAGCGACATCTGACGATAGGCAACCGCCTGCTTCGACAGATCGTCATAGAAAATGACGGCATGC
>JAPLOJ010000054.1 GCA_026400795.1 Alphaproteobacteria bacterium | reverse complement strand
CCTGGAGCAAGCCTTGAAGACTTATCACCCGCCCGAACGCGTGCCTGTAGGCCTTGGGGAGCGCGCCTATGAAGTGCTGGTCGGCCAGGGCTTGCTCGCGCATGCCGGCGGCTTGCTGGCGCCGGTGCTGCCAGCCAAGCGCGTGGCGATTATCTCGGACGCCACGGTGGCGCCTTTGCATCTGCCAGCTTTGCGCGCCGGTTTGCAGGAAGCGGGCTTTGCCATTGCGGCCGAACTGACCGTGCCGCCCGGCGAAGCGAGCAAGGATTTTGGTCGGCTGCATGGGCTTTTGGATGATCTGCTCTCGGCTGGCGTGGATCGGCGCACAGCGGTGATTGCGCTGGGTGGTGGCGTAGTGGGGGATTTGGCGGGCTTTGCCGCGGCAATTGCGATGCGCGGCCTACCTTTCGTGCAAATCCCGACAACGCTGCTGGCGCAGGTGGATAGCAGCGTCGGCGGTAAGACCGGTGTCAATCTGAAGGCCGGGAAGAATCTGGCCGGTGCCTTCCATCAACCAAAAATCGTACTGGCGGATACGGATACGCTCAGCACCCTGCCGACGCGCGAATTGCGCGCCGGTTACGCGGAAGTGGCCAAGCACGGCTTGTTGCAGGGGGAATTCTGGCATTGGTGCGAAGCCAATGGCCGCGCCGTTGTCGCGGGAGACGCCGCAGCCTTGACCATTGCCGTGGTTGAATCCTGCAAGTTGAAAGCTGCGGTGGTGGCGGCGGATGAACGTGAGGAAAGTGCCGAGGGCGGGCGCGCCTTGCTCAATCTTGGTCATACCTTTGGACACGCTTTGGAAGCGGAAGCGCGCTTTGATGGTTCTGTGCTGCATGGTGAGGCTGTGGCGGTCGGGCTTGGCTTGGCGGCTTCGCTGCCTTCGCGCGTGATTGCGCATTTGGCGGCTTGCGGCCTGCCCGCGCGCATCACCGATCTGCCGCGCCGCTTCACGGTTGATGCGCTGCTCGGGCGCATGGCGAAGGACAAGAAAAACCGCGATGGCAAGATGCGCTTTGTGCTGCTGCGCGGCCCAGGTGATAGCTTCACCAGCAGCGATGTGCCGGCGGAGATGGTGGAGAAGCTGTTGCGGGATGAGGGTGCAGCTTAAGCCTTACTTTCGCGCACCACCGCATCTTCCCGCTTCGCCACCTCCGGCAATAGCGCAGTGCCAAGGCCCGGTCCTTCCATTGGCAGCACCCAGCCCTGTTCAAGCCTCGGCAAGACCGTGACCAGATCTCGATACCAGGTGGCCAGCGTGGCCCGCACCACTTCCTGAAAAATCGCTGTCGGCGCATGCAGCGCCAGATGGAGCGATGCCACCAGCGTCACCGGCCCGGTGCAATCATGCGGCGCCACGGGCCGCGCCCAGGCTTCGGCCATGGCGGCAATCTTGCGCGCTTCAGTCAAGCCACCGCACCAGGTGAGATCCAGCATCACCACATCAGTTGCACCGGCGACCAATAGATCCCGAAAGGCAACCTTGCCGCCCAGCGTTTCACTCGCACAAATCGGCACCCGCGTCGCACGGCGCAGTTCCGCAAGGGATGCCACGTCATCCATTTTGCCGATCGGGTCTTCCGCCCAGGTAATATCCAAAGGCTCCAACGCCTGACAGATACGCAAGGCCGCAGGATAGGACCAAAGGCTGTGCAATTCAGCCATGATCTCAATTCTATCGCCAACGGCGCGACGGATTTTCTCAAATGGCTCAAGCCCGCGCTTGAGGTCAGCAAGGGTAATGGATTGGCCCTGTGTCGCCGGCGCGTAAATGTCGAAGGGCCAGATTTTCATGGCGGTGAAGCCTTCAGCTAGCAGGCTTTCCGCCAGCGCACCCGCATCACGCATAAAGGCAACCTGGTCATCATAAGGCCCGCGCGCTTGATCCGCCGCGCCGATATCGCGGCGCTGCACGCTTTTGGTATTGTAATCATAGCCTGCACAAGTGTTGTAGCTGCGTACCTTATCGCGTGAGAGGCCGCCAAGCGCTTCATGCACCGGTATGCCCAAGCGCTTGCCCGCCAAATCCCACAGCGCGATATCCACCGCCGAAGCGGCGCGAATCTCCGCGCCGGATGATCCAAACCCGACATAGGGCGTCAGCAAGTGGCGAGATATGCCTTCAATATGGCGCGCATCACGCCCAAGCAGAAAGGGTGCGACGCTTTCATGGATCACGGCTTCCACCGCAGCGGCACCGCGAAACGCCTCTCCCAAACCCATCAGCCCATCATCGGTCTCGACTTCAAGCCAAAGCAGGTTGGGCCGTTCAGCGATACGGATGGTGCGTAGCGCGCGGATCTTGCTCATGGTGATGTCACTCCGCACGGATGCCTTGGCGCCGCACCACTTCAGACCAACGCGCGACCTCACTTTGGATATGCGCGCCCATTTGTTCGGGCGTGCCGCCAATAGGCATTACCGCCAATTCCTGCATGCGTTGGCGCACTGCGGGGGTTTGCATCGCCTTATTGAAGGCCGCATTCAGCGCGGCAATGGCGGCAGGCGGCGTTCTGGCCGGCGTCATGAAGCCGAACCAACTATCAATCACCATGCCCTGCACGCCCTGTTCCGCAAAGGTCGGCAGATCGGGCAATTCCGGAATGCGTTCCGCGCTCAAGGCCGCCAGGGCACGGACAGTTCCGGCGCGGATATGCGGCAGGATGGACGGCAGATTATCGAAAAACACGTCAACGCGCCCTGCGATAAGGTCTGTTGCTGCCGGCCCGCTGCCACGATAGGGCACATGGGTCATTTCAATGCCGGTAATGCTACGCAGCAATTCAGGGCCAAGATGATTGGAAGCCCCGACGCCCGAGGAAGCAAAGCTTAATGGCGTAGTCTTCGCCAGCGCGATGAATTCCTGGATGTTTCGCGCGGGCAAATCCTTGCGCACTGTCATCACATTGCGTACCGCGCCGGTCAGGATCACGGGCGCGAAATCATTCAGGCTATAGCCCGGATTGGCATAAAGCGCGGGATTGGCGCCACAGGGTCCGAAGGCGCATTGAATAAGGGTGGAGCCATCAGCCGCACCACGCGCGGCTTCAGCCATGCCGATATTGCCGCCCGCACCGCCGCGATTTTCAATCACGGCACCGCGCGGCAGATGGGGCGCGGCGGCTTCAGCCAGAACGCGCGCCAGGATGTCGCTGGTACCGGCCGGGGTGAAGGGCACGATGATGCGAATGGGCCGATCCGGCAGATCGGCCGCCTGCACATTTCCGGCGAAAAGCGCGGCACAAAAAAACAAGGCATAGCGCAACATGGACTTTCCTTTTTTCTTTCCCTTGCCGAGTGTAGGCGGCGAACATCAGGCGCGGCTAGACCATATGCGCTCAGAAGCACCCAATAGGGCAGTGCAGACAAGCTTGAAGCTATTGTATGGTCGCCTCAGCGCGGCCCCGCCGCCGCGGTGCCTTCCGGCGCATGGGCGAATCCGGCACCTGTTCTGCGTCAGCACCTATGGGACCAAACTGGCGATTTGTATAGCGGAGGATTTCTGGCTCATCGTAACCCCGGGAAAGTGAAGATGAGCCAGAAATCCCCTGCCAACCCGTCCGGGTGCCAGCCGAAAAGCTAGCCCACGATATTTGCCGCGCCGCGCGCGGG
>JAPLOJ010000349.1 GCA_026400795.1 Alphaproteobacteria bacterium | reverse complement strand
GCTGACGCTTTAGTCGAAGGGCTTCAATGCCCCCGCAGCCGCGCCCGTGCTGGCCGACCGGGGCCACTGAAGGCGGCCAGCATCGCCAAATGGCTTCCATGGTCAGCATCCCGCAATGGCAGGCGGAACAGCCTGCCTTGCGCATCGCGCATATGGAGTTCGGCGCCGTTGCTGGATTCCAGCAGGGCGACACAGGTGAAAGCCGCTTCGGCCATTTCAACGCGACGGTTGGTTTGCATGGATTTTTCGCTCCTAAGAATCACGCTTGTTGTGACGGCCTTAAGAAAAGCCCATCCCTGGTTGTGGAACAGTTAACAGGAATGGTTTCACGGTGATTTTCTTGCTAAGAATTTTTTGGTATTAATCAAAAGTAAAATTCCTCAACCAAAGGTTCCCGCCATGGTGCAGATCAATGCCGAGCGTTTCCTTGCCGATCTTCATGAGCTGCGCAAAATCGGCGCCTATAAAACCGGCGTGCATCGCCCGACCTTTTCGCCGCAGGATATGGAAAGCCGCCATTGGCTGATGGAAAGGCTCCGCGAATGCGGGCTGGAAGCCAGTATTGATGGCATTGGCAATGTCTATGGCCGCCACAAGGGGCCGGGGCCGCATTTGCTGGTGGGCAGCCATATTGAAAGCCAGAATTACGCGGGTTGGCTGGATGGCGCGCTTGGTGTCATGGCCGGTGTTGCGCTGGCGCGCGCTGGCCTGCCCGTGGATGTCGCGGCTTTTGCGGATGAGGAAGGGCATTTCGAAGGTGGCTTCCTCGGCAGCCGTTCCATGATTGGTGATTTGACGGAAGCCGAGATTGACCGCAGCCGTAGCCGCAATGATGGCACGCCGTTGCGTGATGCGCTGGCGGCCGCAGGGCTGGCCGGCAAGCCCCGCATGCAATTGGAACCCGGGCGGCATAAGGGTTTCTATGAAATGCATATCGAGCAAGGCACGCAGCTTGAAGGCCAAGGGCTGCGCGTGGGCGTGGTGACGGGCATTGTCGCCATCTGGCAATGGCGCATTCAGTTCCAGGGCCAGCAGGATCATGCCGGCGGCACCACCATGGCGGAGCGCAAGGATGCCGGGCTTTCCGCCGTGCGTCTGCTGGCCGCGATTGACCAGGAATTTCCGCGCATTTGCGGCCCTCGCAGCACCTGGACCACCGGGCGCATCAGCCTTGATCCAGGCGCGCCTTCCATCATCCCTGGCAGCGCGGATGTACTGTTCCAATTCCGCGATGTTTCGGTGCCTGTACTGGAACGCATGGAAGCCGGGCTGCGCGCCTTGGTGCAGGAAAGCAATCGGCGCGAAAAATGCCCGGCGACTCTAACGCAAATGAGCCGCGCGACACCGGCGATTTGTGACCCCGCCATGATGGCCACGCTGGATCAGGCGGCGGAAGCCCATGCGCCGGGCTTGTGGCAGCAAATGCCATCAGGTGCTGGGCATGATGCGCAATATATCGCGCGGCTGATGCCCGCTTCCATGATCTTCGTACCTTCCATTGGTGGGATCAGCCATCATTGGGCCGAAGACACGAAGGATGAGGATTTGGCGCTGGGTTGTCAGGTGCTTGCCAGCGCCGCTGAGAAGTTTTTGGCTGGCTAGAGCCTATCTATTCCAGCTTGATATTCGCTTCGCGAATCACGCGGCCCCATTTTTCGGTTTCGCTGCGCAGAAAGGCTTCGGCCTGCGCTGTGGAATTGGGTTGCACCACCATAGCAAGCTGGGTGTAGCGCGAAGCGACTTCCGGGTCCTGCACCACTTCATTCAACGCCGCATTCAGTTTTTCAGTGATGGCGGCGGGCGTGCGGGCGGGGGCCAGGATGCAATTCCATTCATAAGCCTCATAGCCCGTAAGCGTATCGCCGATGGCGGGCAGGTCCGGAAAGGCCGCGATGCGCCCGCGCCCGGTATGCGCCACGGCGCGCACGCGCCCGCCCTGCACGAAGGGCAGAGACACATTAGAATTGCTGAAGAAATAACCGACCTGCCCGGCCACCACATCAGTCAAGGCCGGTCCTCCGCCGCGATAGGGCACATGGTTCACGGTGATCCCGGCAGCACGCGTGAATAATTCCAACGCCAAATGCTGCGCCGATCCATTACCCGAAGAAGCCCAATCAAGCGACCCTGGCCGCGCCTTGGCGAGCGCAATAACTTCTTCCAAGGATTTTGGCGCCTGGTTCGGGTTCATCACCAGCAGCATCGGCACCTGCATGGGCAGGAAGACCGCTTTCAAATCACTCAGCGCATCGAAGGAAACGCGCAGCAGAAAGGGGTTGATCGCCAAGGGCGTTGCATCATGCAAGATCGTATACCCATCGGGTGCCGCGCGCGCGACTTCGGCGGCACCGATGCTGCCAGAAGCGCCGGGGCGATTTTCAATCACGAAGGGCTGGCCGAGCTTTTGCCCGAGCTTCGGGAAAATCATGCGCGCCGTGGTATCGGCGCCGCCGCCCGGCGGCCAGGGTACCACGACGCGCACTGGCCGATTGGGCCAGTCGCTACCCTGCGCTTGCGCGGTCAGCGAAAGAAATGGGGTTGCCAACAGCGCCGACAGCAGCGCACGGCGGCCAGGATTAAACTGCCTCATCATAAGCCCTTTCATGCCGAGCGCCGGATAAGATCAGAAGCGCGTTCGGCCAGCATCAACACCGCCGGATGAATGTTGGAAGAAGGCACCAGTGGGAAGACCGAAGCATCCACAACACGCAAGCCCTGCACGCCACGCACGCGCAAATCTGAATCAACCACAGAACGGGAATCCGTACCCATCCGATTCGTGCCGCAAGGATGATACACGGTGGTGCCATTGCCACGGATGTAATCCAGCATTTCATCATCGGCATCTGTCTTGGGGCCAGGGAATTCTTCACGCTCAATCAATCCGGCGAAGGGGTTGGTCGCGGCGATGCGCCGGCCAAGCTTGGCGGATTCAAGCATGATACGAATATCGGAAGGCGCGGTCAGGTAATTCGCGCGAATCACGGGTTTGTCGGCCACATTGGGTGAACGCAGTGTCAAATCACCGCGGCTATCGGGCCGGCAGACGCAGAAATTGAAGGTAAAGCCGGGATGCTTGGCCAGCGAATTCGCCGAAGTGCCCTGATTGCCGCCCAGGCTGAAATTGACGAATTGGAATTGTACTTCGGGATCTTCAGAACCCGGCAGAACACGGGCAAAAAGGCTCGCTTCCGAAGCGCCAACCGCCATCTGGCCCTTGCGGCGCAGCGCCCATTCCAAGCCAAGCCCGGCAGCGCGGATCGGGTTCGCCATGATTTCATTGAGCGTACCGCAAGGCTTGGTGCGATAGGCGAAACGCACCATGAAGTGATCCTGCAAATTCCGGCCCACTTCCGGCGCATTTACCTTCACCTGAATGCCCATTTCCTGAAGCGCATTTGCCTCACCAATGCCTGACAGCATTAGCATTTTCGGGCTTTCAATGGCGCCCGAGGATAAAATCACTTCCCGCCGCGCGCGATAGGTTTCCTCACCCGCCGGCCCACGCACCACCACGCCAACCGCGCGGCCATTTTCGATCACAATGCGCTGGCCAAGCCGTTCCGTTTCCACGCGCAGATTAGGGCGCTTCAAGGCGGGGCGCAGATAAGCCACGGCAGGGCTCCAGCGCCGCCCGCGATGCACATTCAATTGATTGGGCGCCACGCCTTCAAACCATTCGCCATTATTATCGCGATTGCGGGTGAAGCCGAGTTTTTCGCAGGCTTCCACAAAAGCGCGGCAGCCTGGCGATGGTTCCGGCACTTCGGCAATCTGCATCGGGCCATCCTTGCCGCGATATTCGCTATCTGGCCCCGCGAAGGTTTCAAGCCGTTTGAAATAGGGCAGGCATTCTTCGTAGGACCAGCCGCGCGCGCCGGATTGCGACCAGCGATCATAATCGCGCGGGCTGCCGCGCAGGAACACCAGGCCATTGACGCTGCCAGAACCGCCAATCACGCGCCCGCGCGGCCAATAAACACTGCGCCCGCCAAGTTCCCCTTCCGCTTCGGTCTGGTAATTCCAGTCGAATTTCTTGGTCACATAAAGCCGCGCAAAGCCCATGGGGATATGGATCCAGGGGTTGCGGTCCCAGGGGCCGGCTTCCAGCATGGTGACACTCGTGCCCGGATCTTCCGACAGCCGGGTTGCGAGCACACAGCCCGCCGAGCCCCCGCCCAGAATGACATAATCCGATTCATGTTGCGCCATGGCTGTTTCTCCCCCTGCCTTGTCCTGCCACCATGCCACCACCCCTGCGCAAGCGGCAATCATGTTCTATATAGGCAATATGGATCTTCCCCCGATCAGCGGCTTTTTTGGCTTCCTGGGCGCCTGCTTTGCGGCGGCGATGTCTGGGGCGGTATTCAAACCGGGGGCCTGGTATGAAGGCTTGGCCAAGCCGCCCTGGCGCCCGCCGAATTGGCTTTTTGGCCCCGCTTGGGCGCTGCTTTTCCTGATGATTGCCACTGCGGGTTGGCTGGTTTGGGGCCGGGCCGGTTTCGCCGGGGCCAGCCTTGCACTCTCAATCTATGGGGTACAATTGCTGCTGAATGCCGCCTGGTCGGGCTTTTTCTTCGGCATGCGGCGGATGGATCTGGCCTTGGCGGATTTGTGTTTGCTCTGGCTTTCCATCCTGGGCTGCATCATCACCTTCTGGCCCATTGATGAAAGGGCCGCCTGGCTCATGGTGCCTTATCTCGCCTGGGTGAGTTTCGCGGGGGTGCTGAATTGGACCATGTGGCGCATGAATCCGGGCGTGCAGCGATGATCTCCTAGGCACTTATCGCCTGAGCGACGCTATGGCATCATCCGCATTCACAAAGAGGATAAAATCATGACCGAAACCATGAAGGCGGCGGTGGTAACTGCCGAGGGCGTCAGGGTGCAGCAGGCACCGCGCCCGGTTCCGGGACCAGAGCAGGTATTGGTGCGCGTGCGCGCGGCTGGGCTCAACCGCGCTGATCTTGGCGTTGCGGCGGGCCATGCGCATGGCCGCATGGGCGGAGCCGGGACCATCCTTGGGCTGGAATTCGCCGGAGAAGTCGCCGCGGTGGGCGCTGGCGTTACGGGCATCAAGCCAGGTGATCGCGTGATGTGCGCCGGTTCTGGCGGCTATGCGGAATACGCCATTGCCGATATGGGCCGCGTGCAGCCCGTGCCGGATCGGAACATGTCCTGGGAAGAAGCGGCGACTTTGCCCGTGGCGCTTTCCACCATGCATGATGCGCTGATTTCCAATGGTCGTTTGGCCAAGGGTGAAGCGGTGCTGATCCTGGGCGCTTCCAGCGGCGTTGGGCTGATGGGCATGCAGATCGCGAAGCATATGGGCGCTGGGCTGGTGATTGGCACCTCCACCAATGACGAACGGCGGGCGCGGTTGAAGGAATTCGGCGCGGATCACGCGGTGAATACCAATGATGCGGATTGGGCGGATCAGGTGCTGGCGCTGACCGAAGGGCGCGGTGTGCAGCTGGTGATTGACCAGGTCTCCGGCGGCACCATCAATGCCGCCATGCGCGCCACCACCATTCTGGGCCGCATTGTGAATGTCGGGCGGCTTGGCGGTGCGCATGGCGATTTTGATTTTGATCTGCACGCGACACGCCGCATTGCCTATATTGGCGTGACGCATCGCACGCGCAGCGTGGCCGAAATCCGTGAGGAAGAACGCGTGGCGCGGCGGGATTTGCGCAAGGGTGTGGATGACGGCGTATTCCATTTGCCGATTGACCGCGTATTTGCGCTTGATGAAGCGGTTGAGGCTTTGGCGCATATGAAGGCCAATGCGCATCTCGGCAAAATCATCCTGAAGACCTGAAGGAAACCCCATGGCACGCGACGCAAGCCTGATCATTCGTGGTGGTACGCTGGTGGATGGCACCGGCGCACAGCCTTATGAGGCCGATATCGCCATTGGCGATGGGCGCATTCTGGAGATTGGCAAAATCTCGGCCCGCGCGCCGGAGGAGATTGACGCCAAAGGGCTGATCATCACGCCTGGCTTCGTGGATATCCATACGCATTACGATGCGCAGGCCACTTGGAGCAGCCGGCTGCTTTCCTCATCCATCAATGGCGTGACGACTGCGCTGCTTGGCAATTGCGGCGTCGGCTTCGCGCCCTGCCGGCCGGATCGGCGCGATATGCTGGTGAAGCTGATGGAAGGCGTGGAGGATTTGCCGGAGGTTGTGCTGACCGAAGGCCTGCCCTGGAATTGGGAAAGCTTCCCCGAATATATGGATGCTTTGGATGCGCGGCCTTATGACATGGATGTCGCCGCCATGGTCACGCATGCGCCCTTGCGCGTGCATGTGATGGGTGAGGCAGCCGAAGCCCATGCGGTAGCCACACCCGAACAATGCGCGGAAATGGCTCGGCTGACCGCGGAAGGCTTGGCCGCCGGCGCGCTTGGCTTTTCGACATCGCGCGCCATGGCGCATCGCACCTTGGATGGGCGGCATATTCCAACCCTCGGCACGCCAGAAGCGGAGTTAGAAACCATCGCCCGCGCCATCCGCGCCCATGGTTCGGGCTGGATGCAGGTGATTTCGGATTTTGACGATCCGGAGGATGAATTTGCGCGGCTGCAACGTATCGCGGCGGCGTCAGGCCGACCGATGACATTTTCTCTATTGCAACGGGAATCCAAGCCGGGGCTGTGGCGTTGGCTGCTGGATAAGGTTGAATCTGCGCATGAGGCCGGTGTGCCCATGTATGGCCAGGTAATGGGCCGGCCTGTTGGCTTGATGTTCGGCTTTGAGCTTTCGCAACATCCCTTCCTGATGCGCGCTTCCTATCAGGCGATTGCGCATCTGCCCTTTGAACAACGCATCGCCGCTTTGCGTGACCCGGCTTTGCGCGCGCGCATCATTTCGGAGCCGACCGAAGACCCTGCGCTAAAAGTCCGTTTGAATAATTGGGAGAAGATC
>JAPLOJ010000355.1 GCA_026400795.1 Alphaproteobacteria bacterium | reverse complement strand
TGTGGGGCCGGAAGCCGCGGTGGGCGGGCCGATTGCGCTGCTGCGCGATGGCGACAAGATCATCATTGATGCCGACAAGGGCACCATTGATGTAGCGCTTTCGGATGAAGAATTGGCCAAGCGCCGCGCCGAATGGAAGCCGCGCAAGACCGATTATAATTCCGGCGTGCTCTGGAAATACGCGCAGCTTGTGGGCCCAGCCTATCTTGGTGCCGTGACCCATCCGGGTGGCGGGGCTGAGACCCATTGCTACGCGGATCAGTGATCCGCTTTCTGTTCCTTGCCATCTTGCTTTGCGCTGCCAGCCCTCTGGCGGCGCAAGGCTTCAATGGCGTTTGGCAAGGAAGGCTGACCTGCGACGCGGTTGAAGGCATCACGCAAGCGCCGCTGGCCGCGCCATTCACAATACGGGTGGATGGCGCGGTGGCGAAGTATGAACGCCCGGTGCTCTCCGCGTCAGGCGCGCGGACGGGCGCTTGGGAACGCGGCGAGGGGCGCGTAGCCGCCGATGGCGCGCTGCTGCTGCAAGGCGGGTCTTCAGGGCGCGGCTTTCATTATCGCGCGCGTTATGAAGGCCGGCTTGGCGCGGATGGCGTGGCGCGCTTCACCGGGGCGCAGGATTGGATGCTGGATGATCGCGATTTCACCCGTGTTTGCGCAATCGAATTGCGGCGCTGATCAAACTCACATCATGAAAATGCCGTGATCCCGCCCAGTGGCTGACATGAAGGCATGGTGACATTCCCTTGATCCCGGATGGATCAAAGGGGGTGTCGGATGCGCCTAATCACCTTGCCGCTTTCCATGCTGCTTTTATTGCTGACGCTGGGCGGGTGCCTGGCCGGCGGCGGCCATTACAGCCCCTCCTATGGCCATGGTTACGGCGGCTATGGCTATGCGCCCTATGGCGGCCATGCCCACCGGCCTTATCACCACAGCTACCGGGCTTGGGAACCGCCGCGGCATCATCGGCAGCATCGCCATTCCGACCATCGGCCGCTGTTTTCACACCGGCCGATTTGGAGGAAATGGTAGCCTGAAAGGCGCTGGCGCTTGCATTGCTGCCCTTGGTTGTGATCCGATAGAAAAAGACCAAGGAAGGAAGCGCCATGAACCTCGCCCGCCGCGGCTTGCTGGCCGCGCCGCTGATCCTTACAGCGCCAGCCGCCCGCGCAGCCTGGCCGGATAAGCCGATCCGCATTGTGGTGACATTCCCCGCCGGTACGCAGACCGATATTCTGACCCGTCTTTACGCGCCCGGCTTGGCGCAGCGCCTGGGGCAGCCGGTAATTGTGGATAATCGCGGCGGCGGGCAGGGTGTGATTGGCATTCGCGCCGTGCTTGGCGCGCCAGCCGATGGTCATACGCTGCTGATGATTGGCGTTTCCACAGGCGCCAGCGCACCGCATATGATCAAGGACCTGCCCTATCATCCGCTGCGTGATTTGGTGCCTATCGGCATGGTGGCGGAAGCACCCTATTTGCTGATTTGCGATCCGCGTCTACCGGTCCGCAGCGCCGCGGAACTATTCGCTTATGCCAAGGCGCGGCCCGGGCAACTGAGCTTTGGCCATGGCGCGCCAAGCCGACATATTGTGGGCGCACTGATGGCCAATATGGCCGGGTTTGAGGCTTTGGAGGTTGCCTATCGCGGCCAGCCGGAAGCCACCAATGAATGCGCTGCCGGACGCATTTCCTACACCATCGCCGATCTGGGAGAGGCTTTGGTGCAAGCGCGCGAAGGCCGCGTGCGCGCCTTGGCAGTTTCAACGGCAAACCGTTCCACTTTGGCACCGGATATCCCAGCGCTATCGGAAACCCTGCCGGGCTTCAACCTTTCTGTCTGGTTCATGCTGGGGGGCAAGGCCGGTGTCCCTGATGAGGTGATTTCGCGCGTCAACACCGCTTTGGGCGAGGTCTTGGCTGAACCCGGCCTTGCCCAGCAATTGGCAGTGCAAGGGCTGGAGATTCGTCGCATCGCCCCCGATGCCCTGAAAAGCTTCATGGCGGCGGAGGTTGAAAACTGGGGCAATATCATCCGTCGGCTTAACCTTCAGCCGAGTTGAACAAGGGCGCCCCTTACTCCGGCTGGAAATTCGCAAGCCGCAGCAATGCCGCATTGCGTGCGACATCGGCGCGGATGAAGGCCTCGGCTTCCTCCACCGTCTCCGCCACAGGTTCAAAGCCAAGCCCGCTCAGGCGCTGCACCGTGGCCGTTTCGCGCATGCCATCAACCAGAATGCGATTGAGTCGCTGCAGGATTTCCGCCGGCACGCCGCGCGGCGCCCAAACGCCATACCAGGAATAGAATTCAAAACCGGGCAACCCAGCTTCCGCGAGTGTCGGCAAATCCGGCGCCAAGGGCGTGCGCGCGGCGGTGGCAACGCCAAGCCCGCGCAATTGCCCCGCGCGCACCATGGGCAGCGTCGCCAGCACCGGATCGAACATGAGCTGCGCATTTCCAGCGGCGACATCCGTGAGCGCCGGGGCCGAGCCGCGATAGCCGACAACTTCGATATTCGCGCCGGTCAGCCGATTGAACTCAATGCTGCCCAAATGCCCCGCAGCCCCAAGGGAGGATGTCGCGAAGGACCATTTTGCGGGATCTCGCTTCGCGGCTTCGACCACGGCGGGGATGGTGGTTTGCGGCAGGCGCGGGTTCATCACCAGCACCAAGGGCCCGCGCGCCGTGCGCGCGACCGCGACGAAATCCTGCACGGGATCATAAGGCGCGTTTTTCATCACATACCGCGCCATGGGGTGAATGGAAGCGGAACCAAGCAGCGTATAGCCATCTGCCGCTGCTTGCAGCACGGCCTGGCTGCCAACCGCGCCATTCGCGCCGGCGCGATTTTCCACCACCACGGTCACGCCCAGCGCATCGGCAATTTTGGTCGCGGCAAGTCGTGCCATGGCGTCCGTCGCCGCACCTG
>JAPLOJ010000310.1 GCA_026400795.1 Alphaproteobacteria bacterium | reverse complement strand
GCTGGAAGCGCGAGCCAATCGCTACTTGCCCGTGTTGAAAGGCGCCGCAAGCCTTGCCATTGGCGCGATCGCGCTTCTGTTTCTCCTGGAAAGCTGGGGCTTGGAAGCCTTTGCCTGGTTCGGCCATGGCAAACTTGGCAATCGGCTGATTTCCTCCATCGTTTCCATCTCACTTACCATCACCTTGGCGCTGGTGATGTGGGAAGGCATCAATGCCGCGATCCAGCGGCATTTGGAACGGCTTTCACGCGATGCCAAGGCTGCGCAAAGTGCGCGGGTGCGGACGCTTTTGCCCATGCTGCGCACAGCGCTTTTGGCGGTTATCTTGATTTTTGTGGTGCTATCAGTGCTGGCGGAAATCGGCGTGAATGTCGCCCCGCTGATTGCCGGCGCCGGTGTGGTCGGCATTGCGGTTGGCTTTGGTAGCCAGCGACTGGTTCAGGATGTGATCACCGGCATCTTCCTGCTGCTTGAAGACGCGGTCGCGGTTGGTGATGTGGTGCAATTGGGTGGGCTGAGCGGCGTGGTGGAACATCTTTCCATCCGCTCCATCAAGCTGCGCGCCGTGGATGGCAGCTTGCACATCATCCCCTTCAGTGCCGTCACCAGCGTGACAAACCAGACGCGCGATTTCGCCTTTGCCGTGATTGATGTGAATGTTGATTACGGGGAGGATACGGATCACGTTGCGCAGACGTTGCGTGATATTGCCGCCGAGATGCGCCAGGATCCGCGTTGGCGCCCCGTGATCCGCGATGATCTGGATGTGATGGGCGTGGACAAGCTTGGCGATTCGGGCGTGGTGATACGCGTGCGGCTGAAGACAGAACCATCGCAACGCTGGGCGGTCGCGCGGGAGATGAACCGGCGCATCAAGCGGCGCTTTGATGAGCTGGGGATTGATATTCCCTACCCGCATCAGAAGCTGGTCATGGAAGAAAAACACCCGGCACAAACGGCAAGCCCGGCGCCAGAGACGCCAGCGGCGACGACGGGTTAATTTGCCTCCACCGCCACTTCCAGCCGAAGCGGCGGCACATCGCGCCCGATCCATTGTTCTGAGCGAATCAACACGCGATCGGCTGCGCGAAACCAGAAGCGATTGGTGAAAACCGCCGCGCCCTCACAAATTTCAACCCGCTCAATCACACCACCAATGGCGGGTTCCTCAGGCTCAATCCGGCATTGCACCAGCTGGCCGAAGCGCATCTGTTCTGGCCGCCCCTCGGCGCCGGCCAGATCAAAACTATGCGCCAGCCGCAGCGGCCCCGGGCCAAGCGGCGCGGTGCGGCGCAGCGGGTCACCACCAATCGGCGTGCTTGCCAACAGCATGGTGGGTAACCCGGCGGTCGCCACCACCCGCGCGCCCTCGGTCACAAAAACAAAGCCCTCATCCATCCGCCAGAAGTATCGCAGCCCTTCCTGACGCACCGGGCGCGCCACCCCTGCATCCTGGCCAAGCTCCGCCCAAAGCGCCCGCCCGGCCGGCGGTGCGGCCAGGGGTCCCAGCGCTTCGGGAGCAACAAGCTGGCCCTGCGGTGCTGGGCTGGTCAGCCCTGCCCCGCCCAGCAAGCCGCAGCCGCCCAGCATCATAGTGAAAAACAACACCGCCAGCTTCATGGCTTCAATCTCGCATATTCATCCCAGGGTTGCGAGAACCATTCCGCCATTGACCTGCGTCAAGAAACGCCTGGCCCATTTCGGCTATCTGGAACCCACAATCAGGAGGGATAGCCCCATGTCCACACTCACCGCCCGTGATCTGATGACCACCGAACTTGTCACCGTGCCGCCGGAAACCCCGGTGATTGCCATGGCGCGGTTGCTCGCCGAACGCGGCATTTCCGCCGTGCCGGTGCTGGGGGCTGATGGCGCCTTGCTTGGCCTGGTGACGGAAGCAGATTTGATCCGTCGCCTGGCCGGTGAGGAAGACAAGCCAGCTTCCTGGTTGAGCGGCCTATTTGGCGACCCGGCCCGGGGCGCTGAACATTACGCCCGCACCCATGGCGCCAAGGCGCGCGATATCATGACCGAAAAGCTGGTCACCGTAGAACCCGAAGCAACCGCAGCCCATGTCGCGCAACTCATGGAACAGCATGGTATTCGCCGAGTGTTGGTGGTCTCAGAAGGTCGGCTACGCGGCCTGATAAGCCGGGCGGATTTGCTGCATGGGTTGCTGCTGCCCCCTGAAAAGGCCGAAGGCATCCCGGATGAGCGTATCCGTAATGCCTTGCTTGCCGCCATGCGGAAGGAAACCTGGGCCGATACTTATCACATCATGGTGGATGTGAAGGATGGCGCGGTGACCTTTCACGGCTTTTCCCGCTCAGACGCCAACAAACGCGGCCTTCGGGTCCTGGCGGAAGGTGTACCGGGGGTGACCTCGGTGACGGACGAAACCCAACCGCTGCCGATGTATCTTTACGCCGCTTACTGAGGGGGCGCGCTTTCTTGCAGGAAACTTGACCAGATTGCCTAATCCCGCCTAGGCCGTGCCGTGCAGCTATGTTAAGGCCACGCCGCCGGGTGGGATGGGGTGCGAGTCTCAGGTCATCTGGCAGCCAACCGCATTGTTTTAGGGATCGCGGGCCAAGACCCGCCAAATGGAGAGTTACGCGATGAGCGATACCGCCGAGAAGGTCAAGAAGATCGTGATCGAGCACCTTGGCGTCGAAGAAGCCAAGGTGACCACTGAGGCATCCTTCATTGACGACCTGGGCGCGGACAGCCTTGACACCGTTGAATTGGTGATGGCGTTCGAAGAAGCCTTCGGCGTGGAAATCCCCGATGATGCCGCGGAAAAGATCACGACCGTGAAGGACGCGATCGACTATATCGAAAAGCACAAGGGCGCCTGAGCGCCCCTTCGCTGATCTAACGGGGAAACGCGCGTGTTCCAAAAGGGTTTTGCGCCACGTCGCGTTGTCGTGACGGGCATGGGCATTGCCTGCCCGCTGGGGGTTGGCGTTGAGCATGTGTGGAAGCGCATGCTCGCCGGCCATTCCGGCATCGCTGCCATTAAATCCTTTGATGTGTCCGCCCTGCCGGCGCGCATCGCGGGGCAAATTCCCGTGGGCCAGAAGGCGGATGGCGGGCTCGACATCAATGAATGGATCCCGGTCAAGGATCAGAAGAAAATGGAACGCTTCATCCAATTCGCGATGGTCGCGGCGGATGAAGCAGTTACCGATTCCGGCTGGGTGCCGCAGGACGAGGATCAGCGCTGCCGCACCGGCGTGATGATCGGTTCCGGCATTGGCGGGCTTGAGACAATCCACGAAGCCGCTTCCCTGATCCTGCAAGGCAAGATCAAGCGTATTTCGCCCTTCTTCATCCCATCAGCGCTG
>JAPLOJ010000035.1 GCA_026400795.1 Alphaproteobacteria bacterium | reverse complement strand
GATGCGCGCCAGGGCCGCGGCCAACCGCGTAGCCAGAACAGTCTGATCCTGCTCTGCTTCTGGGGCGGCGAGGTCGTTCAGGCTGGCGCCACTGGCGATGCGCCTGAGCGTGCTGAGCAACATATCCATCGCCCCGGCCGGATTACGGGCGGCGGCGAGTTCAAGGCTGGCAAGGGCGCTTTCAGGCATAGAGCGGCTCGGGGGTTGCCAAAGGTGAATGAAGCTTATCGCCTGCCGGGTTCGCCGGGGCAAGGTGACGCGGCGAAGTGATCATCACCCCGCCCCGCTTCCAGCCCAGGCGTTTGACCCAGATTGCTGGATCACGCCACAGGCTGCGCTTTAACTATTTCGGTGAAACCACCATCACCATCTGGCGGTTTTCCAGCTTGGGCATTTGTTCGACCTTCACCAATTCAGTCAGGTCATTTCGGATGCGTTCCAGCACCTTCACGCCCAATTCCTGGTGCGCCATTTCGCGGCCACGGAAGCGGAGTGTCACCTTCACCTTGTCGCCTTCGCCGATGAAGTTCTTCATCTGCTTCATCTTCACATCGTAATCATGGTCATCAATATTCGGTCGAACCTTGATTTCCTTGATTTCGACGACCTTCTGCTTCTTGCGCGCCTCATTCGCCTTTTTCTGCTGCTCGTATTTGTATTTCCCGTAATCCAGGATCTTGCAGACAGGCGGCACAGCATTCGGCGAGATTTCCACCAGGTCCAGGCCAAGATCATAAGCGCGGATCAGCGCTTCGCGGGCGGACATGACGCCGATCATCTCTCCAGCGTCATCAATCAGGCGGACCTGAGGGACACGGATTTCATCATTGATACGCGGGCCTTCACGCGCGGGGGCCTGCTGGGCGGCGGGCATAGGGGGTCGAGCTATGGTACTCTCCTGTCGTGGTTATCAGAACGGCGTATTTATGGGCTTTTGGGGAGCCGTCTGCAAGTTTTCCCTGAGCTTTCCCGCCCGCGAAAGGCGTAAATCCAGGACAAAATAGCGCTCAGGCCCGCAAATCCGGCGGCGTCGCCTCCGCGGCCAGCAAAGCCACGGCATCGGCAAGCTTCAGCGTTTCCTGATCCCGCCCCGGCAGGCGGCGGAGCACGATCGTGCCTTCCTCAGCTTCTCTCCGGCCAATCACGGCCAGAATGGGCACGCGCTGGTCAATGTGATCCACCACCTTGCGGTTGATTTTCTCATTCCGAAGGTCGAGCGAAACCGCGACCCCGGCTTTTTGCAAAGCGGCCGCCGCCTGGCGGGCGAAGGGGGCGGCTTCATCCACAATGGTCGCCACCACCACCTGAACGGGCGCGAGCCAAAGCGGGAAGCGCCCGGCATGTTCTTCGATCAAAATACCCAGGAAGCGTTCAAAAGACCCAAGGATGGCGCGGTGCAGCATAACAGGGCGACGGCGCGAGCCATCTTCGGCGACATATTCGGCATCCAGCCGCTCCGGCAGCACGAAATCCACCTGCAGCGTGCCGCATTGCCAATCGCGGCCAATCGCGTCGCGCAGCACGAATTCCAGCTTGGGGCCGTAAAACGCGCCCTCACCGGGGTTCAATTCATACTCAACGCCCGCAATGCGGCAGGCGTCTTTCAGCGCGCCTTCCGCCTGATCCCAGACCGCATCCGTCCCCGCGCGCCGCGCCGGGCGGTCTGAGAATTTCACGCGGAATTCGGTAAAGCCGAAATCGCGATAGATAGAAGATAGCAAGGCGACGAAACGCACCGTCTCATCCGCGATCTGTTCTTCGGCGCAGAAGATATGCGCATCATCCTGGACGAAGCTGCGCACGCGCATGATGCCGTGCAGCGCGCCCGAGGGTTCTGTTCTTCGGCGCAGAAGATATGCGCATCATCCTGGACGAAGCTGCGCACGCGCATGATGCCGTGCAGCGCGCCCGAGGGTTCATAGCGATGGCAAGCGCCGAATTCCGCCATGCGCAAAGGCAATTCGCGGTAGGAACGCAAGCCCTGATTGAAAATCTGCACATGGCAGGGGCAATTCATCGGCTTCAGCGCCAGCACGCGATCCTTTTCATCCTCGTCTTCCACGCGCGCGACGAACATGTTTTCGCGGAATTTTTCCCAATGCCCGGAAGCTTCCCAGAGCTTGCGATCCACAAGCTGCGGTGTCTTCACTTCCTGATAATCGGCGATATCCAAGCGGCGGCGCATATAGGCTTCCACCGTGCGATACAGCCGCCAGCCCTTGGGGTGCCAGAAGACCGAGCCCACCGCTTCATCCTGCAAGTGGAAAAGCCCCATTTCCTTGCCGATCTTGCGGTGGTCGCGCTTTTCCGCTTCTTCCAACTGCAACAAATAGGCGTCGAGTTCCTTTTGGTCGCGCCAAGCGGTGCCATAAATCCGGCTGAGCATCGCGTTGCGATGATCGCCGCGCCAATAGGCGCCGGCCACTTTCATCAACTTGAAGGCGGTGCCGATATCGCCCGTGCCGCGCATATGCGGGCCGCGGCACAGATCCGTCCAGGCACCTTGCTTGTAGATGCTGATGATTTCGGATTTCGGCAAATCCTGGATCAATTCGGCCTTGTAGCGTTCACCCTTGTCGGTGAAGAAGCGAATCGCATCTTCGCGGTCCCATTCCTCACGCATAAAAGCATCATTGCGCGCGATGATTTCGCGCATCTTGGCTTCGATGGCGGCGAAGTCTTCCGGCTTGAAAGGCTCATTGCGCGCGAAATCGTAATAGAAGCCGTTTTCAATCGAAGGGCCGATGGTGACCTGCGTGCCCGGGTAAAGCGCCTGCACGGCTTCCGCCAGCACATGGGCGCAATCATGGCGGATCATCTCAAGCGCTTCTGGGTCGCGCCGCGTGATGAAGCGCAGTTTGGCGTCCTGGGTTATGCTGGCCGAAAGATCGCGCAGCTTGCCATCCACTTCCATCGCAAGTGCCGCCTTGGCCAGGCCCGGGCCAATGGCCGCCGCGATAGTGGCGGATGGAACCATCGGGCAGGGTAATCGCGGGCATGAACAGCGTCCTATTGGTTGAAGGCAGGCCGGACCATGGGCAGAGGCCCCTTCCGGGTCAAGCCGTTGCGGGCTTTTGATTGATCAAATCCTGAAGGGCGGCCTGCACATCGGCGAGCGACAGGCTGGCCAAGGGCTGGCGTCGCAGCACGGCCACGCGCGGGCCGCGCGGGGCGCAAAGCGCGGGGTCGCTATCCTCACCGAATAAAGCGAGCGTCGGGCAGCCTGCCACGGCGGCCAGGTGCGTCGGGCCTGTATCATTGCCGATGCAAAAGGCCGCGTGCCGGGCCAGCGCTGCGATATCGGCGAAGCTTGTCTTGCCGGTCAGGTCACGCGCGTCAGTGCTTGCTTCGCTGATGGCTGCCCCCAGGCTAGCTTCTGCCGGGCCGCCCAGGATGACGGCTGGGATATCCAGCGCTGCCGCCAAGGCCGCGAAATGCTCGACCGGCCAACGCTTGGCGGGGCGCCCGGGGGACGCGCCGGGGATCAGCAGCGCAAAGCGGTCAGGCAGGGCGAAGCGCGCGATATCGGCATCCAGCCAGGCAAGTTCTGGTGCCGGGAAATGGCCGATCCCGACCATTGCCAATTGCTCCTGCTGGCGTTCCACCGTGTGCATGAAGTCGCGGTGCGGATTGGCATGTGGGTGGGAAGCGCCCGCGGCAATGCCGGACCATTCCACCCCGCGCCCGACCAGCCAGCGATAGCGCGATGACCTATCAGAGGTCTGCAAATCATAAACCCGGTCAAACCGCGCCGCGCGCAATCGCCGGCCCAAGGCCCAAAGCGCTGCGAGGCCCCTTGGCCGGCCACCCTCCCAAACCTGGTCAAACCAGGGCGCTTGGCGCGCGAGGGGTGCGAAGGGTGGCGTTGTCAGCAGGGTGATCTCTGCCCCCGGGTGATGGGCCCTTATCGCGGCAAAAGGCCCAAAAGCCTGCGCGAAATCGCCCAATGCACCCAGCTTGATGACCAGGATGCGCGGCTTCATCGCAGTAATTCCCGATACACGGCAATGGTCGCTGCCTGCATGGCCGCAGTCGTGTAGCCCGAAAGCACTGCCGCCCGCGCTCGCGCGCCAAGCGCCGCGCGTTCGGCGGGCGGCAGGGAAAGCGTCTTGCCGATGGCGTCTGCCAGTGCAGCGGCATCGCCGGGCGGGGTGCGCCAGCCAGTCACACCCTCGGCCACTGTTTCGCGGGGCGCGCCAAGGTCACTCGCAATCACGGGCCGCGCCATGGCCTGGGCTTCGATCACAGTGCGGCCAAAGGCTTCCGCATCGGTGGAGGCATGGATAACGACATCCGCCAGCATCAGCGCCGCCGGCATGTCATTGGCGTGGCCTACAAGCCGCACGCGGTCTTTCAGCCCCAGGCTTTCAATGCGGGCCAGCAATTCTGCCTTGAAGGCCGGGCGTTCTTCCGCATCACCCACCAACAGGGCAAGCGAATCTCCCGGCAGGCGGGCCATGGCGTCCACCAGCACCATCTGGCCCTTCCAGCGCGTCACACGCGCCGGCAGCATGATAATCTGGCGGCCTTCGGGCAGGCCCCAGGCAGTGCGGAGCTTTTCAAGCCTTTCAGCGCTGACCAAGCCGGGGTCAAAACGCCGCGGGTCCACCCCGCGCGGGATCACGCGCAGGCGCGATTCCGCCACCCCATGCCGGGTGCGGATCAGGTCGGCAATGAAATGGCTGATGGCAATCACGCGGTCCCCGCGCGCCATGACGGAATTATAGAGGCGCTTGCCCGGAAAGCCCTCATTATAAGCACCGTGATAGGTGGTGACGAAGGGCAGCTCTGCGCGCCTGGCCGCCATCAGTGCCGACCAGGCCGGCGCGCGGGAACGCGCATGGATCAGCGCTACCCCTTCCGCCCGCGCCAGCGCGGTCAGCGCCGCCGCATTGCGCCACAGGGCGAAGGGGGATTTGGCGGTCAGCGGCAAAGTGATGTGCTTGGCGCCCAGCGCTTCCAGGGCCGGCACCATCTCACCCCCAGCGGAGGCGACAATGGCGCGAAACCCTGCGGCGATCTGCGCCTCGGCAATCTCAAGCGTGCCGCGTTCCACGCCCCCGGAGCGGAGCGCGGGCAGCACCTGCAACAGGGCGGGGGGTTGGGCCGTCATGACGCAGGGTTAGCGCGGAATGAGGCGCAGGGCGACCTTTGCACGCAGAAGGGCTCTTGCAGATGGCGCGCCGCTTCGGCAATTGAGGGGGGTGACCCTCTATTTCGCCGCCATGGTGCTGCTTTCGATCGGCGCCTTCATCAATTCCAAAAGCCCGGCGCCCGAAATGCGCCCGGCTTCCGAAGCCGCGTCCACCTTCTGGCTGTGGCTGTCGCGCGCGGCGTTCGTCACCTGGATTGCGCTGATTGTCTGGGGGTTCCGCGAACTGCATTGGTCCCAGCCGCTTGCGGCGACCATGCTTTCGCTCGCGGGCAATGGCGTGATCGCCATGCGCGGCCCGCGCGACGCCTGGCCCATGCTGTCCATGGTGTTCAGCGTGTTGGGCCTGGCGGCAGCCGCGATAATTCTTTTTGACTGGCACCCGCCAGGTTAACCCGTTGACTGGAACCCAGCGGGTTAACCCGCCGGGATCAGCTTCACCCGCCTGCCATCCACCCCAAGCGCCAATTGGCCAGACCGCAGCGCCAAAGCGGCCTCGCCAAACACTTCCCGCCGCCAGCCATGCAGCGCCGGCACATCTTCCTGCCCGGTCGCCAGCTTTTCCAGATCCTCGCCGGAAGCAAGCAAGCGGGGCGCGACATCATGTTCTTCGGATTTGGCAGCCAGCAGCACCTTCAGCAGCGCCACCAGCGCGGGGGAAGGCGGCGGGCCCACCTTTTCCTTCTGCAATTGCGGCAATTCTTCTTCACGCAAAGCGCGTGCCTGCCGGATGGCGGCAAGCAAGCCCTCACCGCTTTTGCCCTTGGCGAAGTTTTCCGAAATCCCCCGCGCGCGGGCAAATTCCGCCGGGCCATCGGGCATGGTGGCGGCGATTTCCAGCAGCGTGTCATCCTTCACCAGCCGCTGGCGCGGGATATTGATGCGCTGGGCTTCGCGTTCCCGCCAGGCGGCGATGGCGCGTAAAACGCCCAAAAACCGCCGGTTTGAGGTGCGCGGGCGGAGCTTTTCCCAAGCCGTATCGGGGTCGGTCAAATAGGTCGCGGGGTCGGCCAGCGCGCCCATTTCCTGCCCCACCCAGTCAATCCGCCCTTCCCGCTCCAGGCGCAACGTGAGGGAGACGAAAATCTTGCGCAAATGCGTCACATCCGCCGCCGCATAGGCCAATTGGCTATCGGATAGGGGCCGGGCGGACCAATCGCTGAAGCGATGGGCCTTGTCTATCTGCACCCCGGCCAGCGACCGGCAGAGCGAATCATAGGACGCCTGATCCCCGAAACCGGCCACCATGGCGGCGATTTGGGTATCGAAAATCGGGTGGGGCACGGCGCCGAATTTCAGCAAAAAGATTTCCACATCCTGCCGCGCGGCGTGAAACACCTTCACGACATGGGGCTGCGCCATCAATTCGCCGAGCGGGCCAAGATCGAGCCCCGGCGCCAGGGCATCCACCAGCGCAACCTCATGCTGGCCGGCCAATTGGACCAGGCAGAGCTCTGGCCAATAGGTGCGTTCACGCATGAATTCCGTGTCCACGGTGACGAAGGGCTCATGCTTCAGCCTGTCGCAAAGTGCGGCGAGGCTGCCTGTATCGGTGATCAGGGCGGGGCTTTGTTCGGCTGCCGGGACGGCATGGCGACGGTTCATAACCGTTTCCATACAGGGGCGCAGGGCCCCGGGAAAGCGGTGGGGTTGACAGAAACCCCTCCCTGGGGCGCTTTCCCCCGCCTTTCCGCCACTTAGGATGAATTTTCGCCATGCATGCCTATCGTACCCATCATTGCGGCGCGCTCCGCGCTTCCGATGCCGGCTCCCCCGCGCGGCTTTCCGGCTGGGTGCACCGCAAGCGCGACCATGGCAGCTTGCTGTTCATTGATCTGCGCGATCATTACGGCATGACGCAATGCGTGGTGGCGCAGGGTTCGCCCGTGCTGAAGCTGCTGGAAGAACTCCGCCCCGAAAGCGTGATTACCGTGACGGGCGATGTGGTGCCGCGCGAAGCCGGCACGGTGAATGCCAAGCTGCCGACAGGCGCGATTGAACTTCGCGTGCGTGACGTGGAAGTGCAATCATCTGCCGAAGTCCTGCCCATTCAAGTGGCGGGTGAGGCCGAATTCCCTGAAGAACTCCGCCTGCGCTATCGCTTTTTGGATTTGCGGCGCGAGCGGCAGCATCGCAATCTGATGCTGCGCAGCCAGGTGATTTCATCGATCCGGCGGCGGATGATTGATCAGGGTTTTACGGAATTCCAGACCCCGATCCTGACGGCTTCAAGCCCCGAAGGCGCGCGGGACTTCTTGGTGCCGGCACGACTGCATCCAGGCAAATTCTACGCGCTGCCGCAGGCACCGCAGCAATTCAAGCAATTGTGTATGGTGGCGGGGTTTGATCGTTACTTCCAAATCGCGCCCTGCTTCCGTGATGAGGCGTCGCGCGCTGATCGCAGCCCAGGCGAGTTCTATCAGCTTGATTTCGAAATGTCCTTTGTGACGCAGGAAGATGTATTCGCCGCGATTGAGCCGGTGCTGGCTGGCGTGTTTGAGGAATTTGACGATTGGACTGGCACGAAGCGCGCCGTAACCCCGGCACCCTTCCCGCGCATCCCGTATCAGCAGGCGATGCTGGAATATGGCTCGGATAAGCCGGATTTGCGTAACCCGATCAAGATCACTGATGTGAGTGCGCATTTCGCAGGTGGCGGCTTTGGCTTGTTTGCGAAAGTCACGGCATCGGGTGGCGTGGTGCGCGCCATTCCGGCGCCGGGGGCGGCGGGCCGTCCACGGTCGTTCTTTGATGGGCTGAATGAATGGGCGCGCGCGGAAGGCCAGGGCGGGCTTGGCTATATCGCCTGGGATGCCGATGGCGCGAAGGGGCCGATTGCGAAGAACCTGGAAGCCGATCGTGTGGCCGCCATCGCTGCGGCTTGCGGGCTTGGCGCGGGCGATGCCGTGTTCTTTGTGGCGAATAAGGCAGCGGAGGCCGGGAAATTCTCCGGCGCCGTGCGCAATCGTGTGGGGCGTGATCTGGGGTTGCTCGAAGAAAACGCCTTCCGCTTCTGCTGGGTGACGGATTTCCCCATGTATGAACGCAATGAAGACACCGGCCAGATCGAATTCAGCCACAACCCCTTCTCCATGCCGCAAGGCGGGCTTGAAGCGCTCAATTCCATGGACCCCTTGGATATCAAGGCTTTCCAATACGACATCGTCTGCAACGGGATTGAGCTTTCATCAGGTGCCATCCGCAACCATCGCCCGGATATCATGATCCGCGCCTTTGAAATTGCGGGCTATCCGGCGGAAGAAGTGGAGCATCGCTTCGGCGGCATGCTGAATGCCTTCCGCTATGGCGCGCCGCCGCATGGTGGCTCGGCCCCCGGCATTGACCGGATTGTGATGCTGATCGCCGATGAACCCGCGATCCGCGAGGTGATCCTGTTCCCCATGAACCAGCAGGCGGAAGATCTGATGATGGGTGCGCCGGCCCGCGTGCCGCCGGAACGGCTCAAGGAATTGCACATCAAATTGGATCTGCCGCCGGTGAAGGGTAGCAAGCCGGGCTGATCCGCAGCCGCAAAATTTTATTGTGAAAGATCAATTCTGATCCGCCGAAATCGGCTATATCAGACGAAAGCGGCCCCTGCCGCCTGGAGTATCCGATGCGGTTTTCTGCCCTGCTGGCCCTTGCCCTGATCCTGCCCGCCACCCCTGGCCTGACCCAGGGGGCAAAAGACGCGCCCGCCGCCACCGCGCCGCTGGCGCCGCTTACGGCACGCGCGCTGGCTTCCCATCGCGGCATCTATGCGCTGACGCTGGATCGCGCGCGGGCGAATGCGGCCATTGTCGATGTCTCTGGCGCGATGCTCTTTGAATTGATTGATGCCTGCGAAAGCTGGACCACGCGCCAGCGCTTCACCATGACGCTGCGCAACCGCGAAGGGACAGAACTTGAGACAGGGTCTGACTACGCCACGCTGGAATCCATGGATGGCCGGAATTTGCGTTTCAGCCTGACGCAGGTGACGCAAGGTGCGGTCAGAAGTCGTGTGGCCGGCCAGGCGGAACTGACTGCGGATGGCAGCGGTGTGGCGCGCTATAGCGAACCGGAAGCGAAAGAATTGCCCATTCCGCCCGGCACGCTTTTGCCCAATACCCACACCATCGCCGCGTTGAATGCCGCCCGCGCCGGCCAACGCCTGCTGGTCGCGCCGATTTTCGACGGCACCACCGCTGATGGCGCGCAGCAGACGACGACAGTTTTGTCGCCCTGGCAGGGGCCCCAGCCCATGCCCGAAGCGCCGAGCCTTTCCACGCTCGGTTCATCGCGCATGCGCATCGCTTTTTTTGAACCGGATGCCGAGCAAGCTGGTGGGGCGAGCACGCCATCCTATGAAGTCTCGCTCCGCTACTTCGAAAATGGCGTCGCGGATGACATGATCATGGATTTCGGCGACTTCACCGTACGCGCCAAGCTGATGAAGCTGGAAGACGCGCCCGGCGGTTGCTGAGCCTTGGTTACTGGCCGCTTATGCGATCAAATATTTTGGCTGGCACGAATACCGCTGCGCGATGAAGGCTTGTGGCAACGCCCATTACGCCGGATCGCGCTGCACCTTGCGTGCGCCAGGCAGGTCCATGCCGGAAAAGCGGTTATCCAGGTGCTCAATCTCAAGCCAGCCCATATCGCGGCCGAATGGCTTGTAGATTGGGAAGGTTTTCAGAATGCCGAGGGTTGCCGCGCTTTCGAGCGGTGAGATGAAGCTGCAATCCTGATCACCGAAATGCGGCTGCGCCATCCAATGCGTCAGTTGTTCGGTGGTGATGGCGAAAAAGCCGCCATGCGGATTGGTCGCGCGCTGGAAGGTCAGCGGCCTTGCCCCTTGGCGGCCTTTGACAAAACGCTCATCCGGCAAGGCTGCTTCAAAGGGGGCGAGCAGCCCCGGGCGCAGCATCCCATCAATATAGGTCTTCAGCGCCGGGCCGCGCGGGTTCCATTCAAAGCGATTGGGAAACAGCACGCGCCGCCAGCCAAAATCATCGTGAAAGGCGACGATACGTGGGATCAGATCACCGCTGCCTGGGCGCAGATCATCTTCCGAAAAGGCGAAGACATCATAGATGCTGCGCGCATCGGCAAAAATCTTATGTGCTGTGAAGCCCAGCATCCGCGGGTTATCAAGCTTCGCATCATAAAGCCTGACGCCACGCGCGCGGCAGTAATCGGCATCCAGTAGATGGTTTTCGCCATTCACCAGCACAATGATGTCAAGCTGATCCGCCACCCCCACCATGGGTTCGAAACGCTTCTGCCAGACATTGATGTTGGAAACCGGGCCGTAATGCCCACGCCAGGCGTCAATCACACTGCGGATGGCCGCCGCGCGTTGATCACGCCGATGCGCATCGGTGGAGCTGTGGTTTGAACCTTCTTCAGCGCGAAAGTAATGCGCGATGGCGAGCAGGATGCGCATGCTCAGGCTACCCCTTTTGAGAGAAGATTGTCGAAATAAGCGATGGTATGCACCAGGCCCTGTTCCAGCGGGATGGTGGGTTCCCAGCCAAGCTTGCCGCGCGCCTTGGTGATATCGGGCTGGCGCTGACGCGGATCATCCACGGGGGCAGGGCGGAACACCATGTGGGAAGCGGAACCGGTCAGCCGGATCACCGCTTCGGCCAATTCGATCATGGTGAATTCGCCAGGATTGCCGAGGTTGATTGGCCCCGTAACTTCCTCAGGTGAATCCATCAGCCGGCGCAGACCCTCAACCAGGTCAGACACAAAGCAGAAGGAACGCGTCTGCTTGCCATCGCCATAGATGGTGATGGGATCACCGCGTAGCGCTTGGACAATGAAGTTGGACACAACGCGCCCATCATTCGGGTGCATGCGCGGGCCATAGGTGTTGAAGATGCGCGCGACCTTGATGGGCAGGCGGAATTGGCGATGGTAATCGAAGAACAGCGTCTCCGCGCAGCGCTTGCCCTCATCATAACAGGAACGGGGCCCGATCGGGTTCACATTGCCCCAATATTCCTCGGGCTGCGGATGCACATTGGGGTCGCCGTAAACCTCACTGGTGGAAGCTTGCAGGATGCGCGCCTTCAAGCGCTTCGCGAGGCCCAGCATATTGATCGCGCCATGCACGCTGGTCTTCAGCGTCTGCACCGGGTCATGCTGGTAATGAATGGGCGATGCCGGGCAGGCGAGATTGTAAATCTCATCAACCTCGACATAAAGCGGGAAGGTCACATCATGGCGGATCAATTCGAAATAGGGGTGATCCAGCAGCTTTTCGATATTGGCCTTGTTGCCGGTGAAGAAGTTATCGGCGCAGAGCACCTCATGCCCTGCGGCCAATAACGCATCGCATAAATGGCTGCCGACAAAGCCGGCGCCCCCCGTGACCAGGATGCGCTTGCGCGCATGATATTCCCGCTTTGTATCGTTCTTATTGTTCATTATCGCCCCACTGCATAACCTTGCATTCCGCGCGGATTGGCGCCGGCGCGGATGGTACCATCGGCTTCAAACCGCGCCCCCGTCAGCCGCCCTTCGGACCAATCGCCACCCGCTTCCGCCTGATGGCCGCGCGCCTTCAGCGCTGCCAGCACTTCCGGCGCATAGCGCCCTTCAATGACCAGCTTGCCCGGCTTCGCACCGCGCGGCCAGAAACTGCTGATCCAATGTTCCGAATGGAAGGAAGGCGCATCAATCGCTTCCTGGATATTCATGCCCTGATGCAGCATCCGCAGCAGCATGATGGACTGCCATTGATCCTGCTGCTCACCTCCAGGTGTGCCGAAGCTCATCCAGGGCTTGCCATCGCGCAGCACCAGCGCGGGGGAAAGCGTGGTGCGCGGGCGTTTGCCTGGCTGCAGGCCATTGGGCAGTGTCTCATCCAGCCAGAACATTTGGCAGCGCGTGCCAAGGCAGAAGCCGAGTTCAGGAATGGCGGGGGAGGATTGCAGCCAGCCGGCCGATGGTGTGGCACTCACCATATTCCCGGCAGCGTCAATCACATCCACATGGCAGGTATCGCCCCCCGCCGCGCCAAGGCGAGAGACGGTGGGCTCACCACTGCCGGCAGCGGCGGCCATTTCCTGCGCGCGGCGGATGGCGGCGGCGTAGTCGGTACGCGGGGCGCGGCCATCGGGCGAACCGGGGCGGAATTCCATGCTCGCGGCAGCGCCAATCAAAGCGCGGCGCGCGGCGCTATAGGCGGGCGACAGCAGTGTCGCCATCGGCACATCAACGAAATTCGGGTCGCCGTAAAAGGCTTCACGATCCGCGAAGGCAAGCTTCATCGCTTCTGCCACCAGATGGATGAAATCCGGTCCCATCGGGTCCATCGCTGCAATGTCATCGCCCGCGATCAAGGCCAGGGTTTGCAGCATAGCCGGCCCTTGGCTCCAGGGGCCGCATTTCAGCACGCGATGGCCGTGGTACTCCAAGCCGAGCGGTTCTTCGATACCAGCGGACCAATGCGCAAGGTCCTGGCCATTCAGTACCGCGCGATGGCGGCGCCCGGATGTGTCCATCGCTTCCGTCACGCGGCAGAAGCGATCAATGGCGTCTGCCACAAAACCACGATACCAGGTGCTGCGCGCGGCTTCAATTTGCGCCACGCGATCCCCACCGGCGGCTTCCGCTTCGCGCACCACGCGTTCATAAGTATCGGCAAGTGTCGGGTTGGCATAAAGCCCGCCCGGTGCCGGCCCGCCATTACGCAACCACAGCGCGGCAGAGGTTTTCCATTCCGCCTCAAACAATGGCCGCACCGAATCAATCGTGGCGCGCACGCGTGGCACCATGGGCGCGCCATGCCGTGCATAGCCAATCGCATAGGCCAGAATATCGCGCGGCTTCCAGGTGCCGTGATCACGCAGCATCAACATCCAGGCGTCAAAGGCGCCGGGGATGGGCGCGGCCAGCATGCCGGTGCCGGGCATGATTTCGTGGCCGAGGCTTTTCATGAGCGCGACATTCAAGCCGGCAGGGGCGGGGCCTTGGCCGCAAATGGCCTGCTGCTGCCCGGTGCGCGCGCTATGGAGCAAAATGGGGCAATCGCCGCCAGGGCCATTCAAATGTGGCTCCACGATTTGCAGCGTGAAGCCGGCGGCAGCCGCGGCATCAAAGGCATTGCCGCCGCGTTCCAACACCGCCATCCCCACTTGGGAAGCGATCCAATGCGTGGAAGCCACCGCCCCGAAGGTGCCGATGATTTCAGGCCGCGTGGTGAAGGCCCGCGCCCCTTCCTTTGCCGGGAAGCCGATTGAGGCAAGGGTGGTTTGGGACATGGGCGCTTTTGTTCCGTTTCTCGGCCGGGCGGGGTTCTGAACCGCCCGAACCGTTTCTAGGCTAATTGGTCAGAAAGACAAAGATCAGGCCTCGGCCAGGCCGCCATCGGGTTCGGCGCGCATTTCGGCAAAGACGCCCTTGGCCACGATCATCGCTTCCCGCACCGCGGGCAGGCCGATATAGCCGCAAAGATGCATTAACGCTTCGGTGAGTTCATCCTCGGTCCAGCCCATGCGCCGCGCCATCCGTAGATGAATGGTGAGTTCCGGCCAGGCATGGATGGCGGTATCGGAAATCACACAAATCAGCGCCTTTGTCTTGAGATCGAGCCCCGGGCGGGACCAGAGCATCCCAAACACTGCCTCGCGCGCATAATCGCCGAATTTTTCCATGATGGGGTCGTCATAAACACCCTGGGCCATATTCTTGACGGTGGATTGACCCATCAGGCGCGTGCGTACCGCATCGCCCTTCTTCCATAGTTCCGATTTGGCCATGGTTTCTCTCCCCAGTTTGCGTCAGGTGAAAGCCTAAAGCATGTCCGGGCCAATTGGTATCGCCTGCCGAACCGGGAGCAGGTTCCAGGCGCGGGTAAGCGCACGATGGGCCGGTGCCGGCGCCATATCAAAGCGGGATCAAGTTGTTTGCATGGATTCTGATTATTGTGGGCTGGGAAAGCAGACACGCTGCCGCTTCAGGCATGGTGAACGCCCTGATGGTCCGAATCGGTTGAAAAAAATCGAGGCAACTCATAAAAAAGTCTAGCCTTTCTGGCGAAGTCCAATTTTCCGGTCGTCGCTCTCGCTTTCTAGGGTGTGTAGTTGTCGGCCATTCGGACCCATGGCTGGCGACAAGCAGCCTGCGCTTCTGGAAACAAGCGTTCAGCACTAATCGGATGACTGGGAGTGATCCAATGCGGATTTCAGATAAAAAATTACAGCTAGATAATGTTACACTCTGTATTGCGGATTGTGCCAATCCTCATCTGGCGTCGCGTGCCATTGAAAAATCCATGCAGCAATGTGATTTCCACAGCGCATTTTTTTTCACACATGAGGATGTTCCGATAAACAGCAAGGCGACTATCGTCAAGATACAGAAAATGAATGATCTAAAAGCCTATAATCATTTTGTCCTGAAGGAGTTAGCCACCTTTATCAGCACGGATTTTGTCTTGCTGATTCAATGGGATGGCTATGTTTTAGATGCAAATTTTTGGCGGCCAGAGTTCAAGGAATATGACTACATTGGCGCTCGCTGGCATTGGCATCCTGAAGGCAAAAGAGTTGGTAATGGTGGTTTTTCTCTACGGTCAAAAAAGCTTTTGAGTGCCACAGGGTCTGAGACTTTTGAAGTTCTGGAAAACATTCCGGAAGATGTTCAGATTTGTATCACCCGGAAGGAGTTTCTTGTTCAGGAGTTTCAGATTCGCTTCGCGCCGGAAGACATTGCAACGCAGTTTTCCTATGAGCGAGATTTGCCCAGCGCTCCAACTTTTGGCTTCCACGGACTTTTCAATATGTGGCGACACTGTGATGACGATGAAATTCAGGAGATCATTGGGCAACTCGACCGGCGAAATCTTGATTCAAGGGAATTTTTTGAGTTATTGATTACGTTTTCGCGGCTACGCAAATTCCGGCCGCTTCTGCATGCTTACAGGCGCGTCAGAAAAGATAGATCCAGGGAGGAATTGCTTGCGAAGTTGGGCTTGGTGATGAAGGACCCTTCAAGAGCTGAAGTGATCATAAATTTATGTGAACAATACGCTTTCTGGCCTCATAATGCACAACCAGACGGCGGGTAATGCTTGAAATTCCCCATACTTTATTGAAAATTCACGCGAATATTGCCGCGCGCCGAACACCGAACTACCCATCATTATCCCAGCGCCCGCCTCGTGGCGCGGCCTTTACACCAGGGCCTGCGCGGCCGGTCAGCGGCGGCGGGGGGCGAAGCTATGCGCATCCGCCATGGCCCAGGCTTCGGCAAAGCGCGGATCATCCGTGCCGGTTAGCAAAGCGCCGGGCGTCAAGGGTGGGTAAAGTTCGGCAAAGCTTTTCACCACACTTGGCGCGATGCGCCGGCTGAAATGTTCCGCGCGCAATTCGGACGGATGCGCAAGCCCGGCGGCGGCGACCAATTCATTCAGCGCCTCCAGGGTTGCAGCATGGAATTGATGCACGCGCGGCGCCTTGTCCGGCACGCGCAGCGCGCGTTGGCGTGTGGGGTCTTGCGTCGCCACACCGGTCGGGCAGTGATCCGTATGGCAGGACAGGGATTGAATGCAGCCAATGGCGAACATGAACCCGCGCGCGGCATTGCACCAATCAGCACCTAGAGCCAGCGCACGGGCTACATCAAAGGCAGTCGCGATCTTGCCGCTGGCGCCGAGCTTGATCTGATCACGCAACCCAATACCGATCAGCGCATTATGGGCGAAGCTTAAACCTTCGCGCAGCGGCATGCCGACATGATCCATGAATTCCAAGGGCGCCGCACCGGTGCCGCCTTCCGCGCCATCAATCACAATGAAATCAGGCGCAATCCCCGTTTCGACCATGGCCTTGCAGATGGCGAGGAATTCCCATGGATGGCCGATGCACAGCTTGAAGCCCGCGGGCTTGCCGCCGGATAGGCGGCGCATCTCCGCAATGAAGCGCATCATCTCAACCGGCGTTGAAATCGCTGTATGCGCGGGCGGAGAAACACAATCCTGCCCCATCGCCACGCCGCGCGTGGCGGCGATTTCCGCGCTGACCTTAGCCGCGGGCAGCACGCCGCCATGGCCAGGCTTGGCACCTTGGCTGAGCTTGAGTTCCACCATTTTCACCTGATCAAGCGCGGCCACTTCCGCGAAGCGTTCCGGCGAAAAACTGCCATCCGGATTGCGTGCGCTGAAATAGCCGGAACCGATTTCCCAAATCAGATCGCCGCCTGCTTCGCGGTGATAGGGGCTGAGCCCGCCTTCGCCCGTATCATGCGCAAAGCCGCCGCGCTTGGCGCCTTGGTTCAGGGCGCGAATGGCATTGGCGGATAATGAT
>JAPLOJ010000300.1 GCA_026400795.1 Alphaproteobacteria bacterium | reverse complement strand
ATGTGCTGCTGCCGCTGCTTGCTGCCTATGGCGCAGAGATGGCGCCGCATCTGGCTGGCGCTGCGCCCGCTACCGCGCCCGAGATGCTGAAGCTGATCACCGCTGATCCTCGCGCAGAGATTCTGATGGCCTTCCGCGATGATGAGGCGCTGGGTTTCGCCCATTTCTTCGATCTGCCGGAAATTGTCTTCGCCCGGCGCTGCGGCGCGCTGGATGATCTTTTCGTGTGCCCGTCCGCCCGCCGCCAGGGCGTGGCGCAAGCCTTGATTGAAGGTCTTGCGGCGCTTGGCCAGAAACGCGGCTGGTCGCATCTGCGCTGGATGGTGCCGGAGACAGACCAGGCCGCCATTGCGCTTTATGAGCGCATCGCGACGCGCGCGCCTTGGCGTTCCTATGTGCTGCGCTTGGCGCCGGAGGCCTCGCTTTAAGCCGCAACCCTTCCCGGCATGCGGTGGCGGAAAGCAAGCGCCTCGGCGATATGCGCGCGCCGGATCATGGTGCTGCCGGCCAGATCAGCGATGGTGCGCGCCACACGCATGCTTCGCACCTGCCCGCGCGAGGAAAGCCCAAGCCTGGTTGCTGCCACTTCAAGCAGCGTCGCGGCTTCCGCTTCCAGCCCAAGCTGCAATTGGGCCAGGCTTGCTTCCGCATTACTCGGTGGACCATCGGCGCCATAACGCGCGCGTTGCGCGGCGCGTGCTGCCTTCACCCGCGCTGCCACCGCCGTGCTCGCCTCACCGGCCGGGGCGCGGGCCAATTCAGCGGGCGCGATTGGCATGACTTCAATGGTGATATCCATCCGGTCCAGCAGCGGGCCGGAAAGGCGCATCTGATAATCCTCTCCACAGCGCGGCGCGCGGCCACATTCGCGCCCCGGCTGCCCCAAATAGCCGCAGCGGCAGGGGTTCATCGCCGCAATGCACTGAAACCGCGCGGGATAGGTCACATGCGAATGCACACGGCTGATTGTGGTGCGCCCGGTCTCCATCGGCTGACGCAAAGCCTCAAGCGCTTGGCGCGGGAATTCGGGCCATTCATCCAGAAACAACACGCCGCGATGGGCGAGGCTGATTTCGCCCGGCTTGGCACGCGAACCGCCACCGACAAGTGCTGGCATGGAAGCGGAATGATGCGGCTCCCGGAATGGAGGGCGCGTCACCAGGCGCCCGCCTTGCAGCAATCCGGCGATTGAATGCACCAGGCTCACTTCCAAAGCCTCGGCCGGCGAAAGATCTGGCAGCAGTGCAGACAGCCGCGCCGCCAGCATGGATTTGCCGCCGCCCGGCGGGCCGATCATCAACAAGTTATGCCCACCCGCCGCAGCAATTTCCAAGGCGCGCTTCGCGGTTTCCTGCCCCTTCACATCGGAAAGGCAGGGGCCTGAAGGTGGCGCGGCATCCAGCTTTGGCGCTTCCGGCGCGCTCAATACCTGCACGCCCTTGAAGTGATTTAGCAGCGCGGGAAGATCAGGCGCGGCGAGCACTTCAATCTGTCCTGCCCAGGCCGCTTCACCGCCCTGTGCCGCAGGGCAGATCAGCCCCAATTCACGCGCTGAGGCGCCGAGTGCGGCAGGCAACACGCCCGCGACAGGCATGATGGCGCCATCCAGCGACAATTCGCCGAGCGCGGCGAAACCCGCCAGTTCATCGCGCGGCAGCACATTCATCGCGGCCAGTACGGCAAGCGCAATGGGCAGATCGAAATGACTGCCTTCTTTGGCGATATCAGCGGGGGCCAGGTTCACCAGCACGCGCTTCGGCGGTAGCGACAGCCCCATGCCGAGCAAGGCCGCGCGCACCCTTTCTCGGCTTTCCGCGACTGCCTTATCCGGCAGGCCCACCACGAGGAAGGCCGGCAGGCCCGGCGCGATTTGCACCTGTACTTCAACAGCTTGGGCGTCGATTCCAGCGAAGGCGAAGGTGGCGATGCGGGCGATGGTCATGCCTGCATGATTGGCGCATTCGGCGCCAAAATACAACCATAAGTTATATTTCAGCCATCCCCTGCACCCGCCGTATCAACCGCCGGAAATTGCCGGACCAGAGCAAATCAATCTCCCGCGCGCCATAGCCGCGCCGATGCAATTCCGCCGTCAGGTTCTTGGTTTCGCCCGCATTGGCCCAGCCGGGAATGCCGCCGCCGCCATCGAAATCCGAAGATAGCCCGACATGATCAAGCCCTATCCGCCGCACCGCGTAATCCACATGATCCACCATATCCGCAACCGTCGCGGGAGATTTCCCATCCGCCCCAGGCGGGCGAAGAAACGCATCCAACGCCGTAATCTGCACCAACCCACCCTTTGCCCGCAGCATATCAAGCTGCTCATCATCCAGATTGCGCGGATGATCGCATAGCGCGCGGCAGCAGGAATGGGTCGCTACAATCGGCGCGCGGGAAAGCTCTGCCGCCTGCATCATGGAAGATTTCGCGGCGTGCGAGACATCAATAATCAGCCCGATGCGGTTCATCTCCGCAATCGCCTGACGGCCCAAATCGGAAAGCCCGCCATGTTGCGCCGTGCCATCGCCAAGTGCCGGTTTGGGCCGCGCGGCATCGGCCAGATCATTATGCCCATCATGCGTCAGCGTCAGATAAATCGCGCCAAGGTCACGCCAAAGTTTCAGCCGCGCCAAATCGCGCCCCATGGCATTGCCGTTTTCAACTGCGCTCAGCACTGCCAGCCCGCCAGCTTCATGTGCCGCTTCCAATTCATCGGCGGTGGCGCAAAAACGCCGCGCCACACCATCAGCACGTGTGCGGATGTGGCGGAGCATCGCCTCTGCCCGGTCGGCAGCGGCCTGATGGCCGGCGGCGTCGCGCGGGCCTTGCGGCGTATAGGCGATGAAGACAACCGCCTTCAGCCCGCCGCGCTGCATTTTCGGGAAATCAACGCAGCGATCCGTCTCCTGCGTCGCATCGGGCGGGTCGGGCCATCTGATATCAACATGGGTGTCGAGTGTCAGTGTCGCCGCGTGGATAGCCTCGCTCATGCTGCATCTCCCCAGGCTTTCAGGAAGCCTTCCAGTAAATCGCCGATGACATCTACATTATAGCCCCCTTCTTGGGTGATGGCCGTGGGCAGCTTCAGGCCGCCAATCATCCCACCCGCGCGGGCGAAACCATCCGCCGTGACTTTCAGCGCGGCAAGCGGTTCATGT
>JAPLOJ010000301.1 GCA_026400795.1 Alphaproteobacteria bacterium | reverse complement strand
GACAGATACAAAGCTGAGAAAAAGTCTATTGTTCCGGTAACAAAATAATTAGGAAACACAATGAAATTTAATCTAAAATCTTTTTTAACCAGTCCCTGGACTATATTAGGCGCAATCATAGCAGGTATATTAGGTGGAGTTTATGCTCCTGCAGCAAGTATGAATTTTGAAAGTGTGGGAGGAATATATATCAGTTTACTTAAAGTAGTTGTTATTCCATTCTTACTAGCAACTATTCTAGTTGGCGTAATCAGCTTGCTACAAAAAGAAGGCAGTGCCTCAATGATACGTAAAATTATCATCGGCTTTGTTAGCAGTATGTTCATTGCCGCCGTAATAGGAGTAGGTACTGTTGCGTTAACTGGTAGCGAAATGACCCCGGTCAAACAAGCACAACTTGGTTCAATTGTCAACGATAAAGAATCTGGCAGTGATCTTAATGTCACACTAAAAGACCCTATGCCCAAAGCAGCACATGTTGATCCAATGCAAATGGCACAAAAGTTTATTCCGGAAAATATCTTTAACACACTGGCAGCCGGTGGTGTTGAAAAGCGTTCAACAGGCCAGTATCAGTATCTTCAAGTTCTTAAACTACTTTCTACCGTTTGCACCATTAGCAATGATCAGCAGTCAAGTTGGTAAAGTTGGAGTTGGTATATTCTTGACTATGGTTGAGTTTATTATGCAACAAGCCATTGGCGGTTTCTTGATTATTGCATTAGGTACTTTTGTTATTTGGAAACGTTCGGGACTTAGCTTGATGACAGTTATTCGTGAAACTAAAGAAACACTAATTGTTGCTGTTAGTTCACGTAGTAGTTTGGCATGTATCCCGTACGCACAAGAAGCATTACATAAATTGCACTTTGATAAAACTGGAGTTGAGTTAACTGTTCCACTAAGTTTTACAGTTAATCGCATTGGTAGTATTGCATACTATGCAATTGCCACAGTGTTTATCGCTAATATCTACGGTGCTCCAATGGGAGTTACTGGATTGTTAGTTGTGTTGTTTGGCAGTATACTAGCAGGATTAGCCAGTGCAGGCACAACAGGTATCCTTACAGTTGCCACAGTAGCAGTTGTTTGTGATTTATTAAAACTTCCAAGTGAAGCAGTATTGGTATTATTAATTGCAGTAGATCCATTAATGGATATGATTCGCACTGCCAGTCATGTACATGGCAACGTGGCAGTGACTGCATTTGTCTGCGACAAAGAAGTGACAGCATCATAAAAAGGAAACTATCATGAAAAAACTATTAACAACATTAGCATTACTTTCAGCGGTAACAGTATTTGCAGAACCACTGCACATTTGCAAAGGGCAGTATGCTTTTTGTGGTGCATCAGGCACAACACCAACTAATAAAACTATCACAGTGTTGGGTAAAACATTTAGAGAAGGCATGTCTGTGTGCCCGGTTCTTACGGGAGACTCTATTGCTAACTTTACATTAATGAATAATTCATGTGATGCCCCACCTGGAAAAGTTTGGTCATTATTTGCACCACTAACAACTGTACCACAAGCACCTACTTGGGAGACATTGCCCACAGTGACTCGCACTTTTGTAACCACAAAAGAAACAGGTGGTGGTATGAGCAATATGTGGAGTATGTTGTGTGATATACAACCACAAAAAGTTAATGGAGTTACATTGTCCAATTGTTATGGACCAATGAATGAATCTCCGTGGACTAATGGTCGGTTACCATACGGCTCAACAGTTGTCACACAAGCAATCGCCGGTTCTCCTAACCCAGTGGGCGGCAGAGTACCAGCAAACGCGGTACAGAAACTACAGGCTAAATAACTAATAACGTTATACGCAAATGGACAAACTTAAAGAGTTACTGCTTGAACTGTTAAAGTTCATAGGCGAAAGTCCATTTCGTTTATTCACTGTAATATTACTTTGCTTTTTAGGATTTGCCGGCTGGATAATATATTCAGAAAAAGATTCATTTATGGCCAGTTATCGTGCCCAACAGGCTATGCCAAAAATGAATGGCAAGTATGAAGAAGCGGTAAACTTTATATTAAAAAATACAGATGCTGAGTTAGTTGCAGTGTTTAACGTTAATACATTATTAAACACAAGAAAATTAGTATATCTAACTACACGGGCCGCAGGACATGACACGGGCCACGATGGAACCAATGTGGGTTTACTCACCAAGAATCACAGCAACAATGAAGACGTAATTGGATTAATGTCGGGCAAGATTCCATGTAGCCCGTATCTAACACCGCAAAGTTATATTGGATTTACATACAAAAATGCCGGAGTAACATACATGTGTCGTATAAGCGTACCAGCAGATCCGGGATTGTTTATAGGACAAATAAGTGTAGGGTGGAAAGAGCAACCACAACAAGTAGAGATAGCACAGACTGTATTAATTGTTGCGTCAAGTTTACTGTTTGATAAAAAATAAAATTAGGCGCAGCCGGCGGGATACAATAATAAATATAACATAACAAGGAATATACTATGTCAGGATTAACATTAACAGCAGGGCTTTCTTTTTCGGGTGGATTTACTTTCACAGAGGCACCTGTAGAAAACACAGCAGCATGGTTTGGAGGCGGCGCTGATAGAGTTTCCCGTGTAAACCGAATAACATTTGCAACCGATACTGCAACTGCTTCAGTACGTGGTCCACTTAGTGCAGGCAGACGTTATTTAGCCGCAACAGGCAATACAACTTATGGCTGGTTTGGAGGCGGTGAAGGCGGGGCCGGCTACCTTTCAATCGTAGACCGAATAACATATGCAACCGATACTGATACTGCGAGTGTACGTGGTCCACTTAGTTTGTCTAGAAATAATTTAGCCGCAGCAGGCAATACTACTGATGGCTGGTTTGGAGGCGGCGACCCGGGTGCCCTGTCAAGAGCAGACCGAATCACATATGCAACTGATACTGCAACCGCTTCGGTACGCGGACCACTTAGTTTGGGTAGAGCTAG
>JAPLOJ010000165.1:10864-16892 GCA_026400795.1 Alphaproteobacteria bacterium | reverse complement strand
CCAGAACCACTTTCGGTCGCCCAGCACGCGCTGTTCGTGCTGCAACTCCGCCGCCAGCGTACGCGCCATTGGCTGACGCCGCCTGAAGAATTGCGCGAATTGCTGCATGATGCGGATGAGGGCTTGATCAATTTCGATTGCATATCTCCGCTCAAGCCCTTTTTGGGGGAGCGTTTCGCGGCCTTGCAAGCAAGCCTTTCAGCCGCGGTGGCGCTGCGCTATCGCCTGCCAGCCTGGGGTGTGGAAGACAAGCGCGCGCATAAGGCCGCCGATATCGCCGCGGCGGCGGCAGAGGCTGTGCATGTCGCCGGTTGGACGGAGGCGGAAATGCGTGAGACGCTGGGTATCCGCGCGGCCGTTTTGGCGCGCGACCCGCTGGCCGCGCGCTATGGTGGGGAGCCCTGGCGCCCCTGGCCGCCGGCGTTGGCGGCGGAGCGTTTTCTAGCAGAACTCACGCAGCTACAGGCGAAGATCGGCTGACATTACTCCCGCGGAATCCCCGCCTTTTCGATCACATCGCGCCACAGCGGCACTTCCCGCGCAATGCGTTGCGCCAAAGCTTCCGGGCCTTTCGGGTTCAACGTGAAGCCAGCGCCGAGCAAGCGATTTTTCGTCTCAGATTCATTCAGCAGCGTAATCGCCACTTGTGCGCAGCGGTCCAGAATGGCCTGCGGCGTACCGGCTGGCGCCAGCAAGCCCTGGAAGGTTTCTGAAACAAAGCCATCATAGCCAAGCTCCACCATTGTCGGCAGATCGGGCAAATCATGCCAGCGCTGTTCCCCGGTGATGGCCAAAGCGCGCAAGGTGCCGGCCTTGATCAGCGCATGCGCCGGCGGCAGGGCGGCAACACCAATCGGCGTGGTGCCGGCCAGCACCGCTTGCACCGCCTGCGCCGCGCTTTGATGCGTGACCTGCACCAATTCGATGCCTGTCCGCAGCCGCAGCAATTCCGCGGTCAGATGCGGCGTGGAACCCAACCCCGGATTGGCGATATTGAGCCCGCCCGGTGTGGCCTTGGCGCGCGTAATCAACTCGGCAAGCGTGGTGATGCCACTATCGGGCCTGGTCAGGATGGTATTGGGCGAAGCCCCCAATTCCGTGATCGGCGCGAAATCCTTGGTGATGTCATAGCCCGGGTTGCGAAACAGCGTCGGATTCACCACGAAACCGGTGGAAGTCACCAGCAGCGTATAGCCATCGGGCGCGCTGCGGGCCGCATGGGCAATGCCGACATTGCCGCTGGCGCCGGGGCGGTTTTCCACCACCACTGGCCGGCCAAGCGCGGCCGCAAGCCCAGGTGCAATGACGCGCGCCATGACATCTGTGGGACCACCCGGGCCGAAGGGCACCACCAGGCGAATGCTGCGCGATGGCCAAACATCAGCGCTCTGCGCGCGGGCCAGGGCGGGCGCGGCCAGAAGGCCCAAAGCGGCGCGGCGTGTTAGACGCAAATCGGCCATGGTGGTGTTCTCCCCTTCTTGCCACGCTTGTCTGTGTGGCTGTGGAGAAAGGCTGAAACCGGATTAAGTCACCGTCAAGCGCGAGACGATCACCCCACCAAATGCCGCCGCCGGATCACGCGCTGCGCGAGGCCATCCACCGGGCCGAACAGCACGGAAACCGCCCAAGCCAGGCCCGCCATCAACACAATCGCGGGGCCGCTCGGCAGATCAGCGTGATAGGACAGCAACAGGCCAATCACGCTTGCAAACACGGCAATAGCGGAAGCTGCATAGACCATGCCGCCGATCTCTGCGGCCCAATGCCGCGCGGCAATGGCGGGCAGCATCATGAGCCCAACGGCCATCAGCGTGCCTAGTGCCAAAAAGGCCGAAAGCATGTTCAGCACCACAAGCGCCATGAACACCAAATGCCAAAACCCGCCATGCGCGCCGGTGGCCGCGGCGAAGGCAGGGTCAAAACATTCCAGCACCAAGGGCCGCCATCCAATCGCGAGCATCACCAGCGTCAAAGTCGCCACACCGGCCATCAGCAATAGCGCCGCGTCATCCACACCAAGCACGCTGCCGAATAGGATATGCTTCAAATCCCCAGCACCGCCGCCCATTGAAATCAGCGCCACGCCAAGCCCAAGCGCCAACAAGTAAAGCGCGGCCAGCGTCGCATCTTCCCGCCCGCCGGTAACCCGCGCCAGCGCGCCAGCGCCCACCGCCACCAATAGCCCCGCGACCAGGCCCCCGAACCAAAGCGCCGGCACCGAAAGCCCCGCGATCAGGAACGCCACCGCCACACCCGGCAAGGCGCCATGGGAAAGCACATCAGCGGTCAGGCTCATCCGCCGCAGCATCAGGAAAACGCCAAGCGGAGGTGCTGCGATGGCAAGCGCCAGTGACCCCACCAAGGCGCGGCGCATGAAACCGAATTCGACGAAGGGGGCGAAAAGCGCCTCAATCATTGGGGGTGTTGCACGGCGCTTTAGGCGGCGCGCTCACAAGCCTCAGCCTCTTCCACCCAGCCTTCGGCCATTTGCCGCGCCTTGAGGCGATTGGCGGGGGAAAGCGCCTGCGTCGTCGGCCCCCAAGCGATCAAATCACGCGCGAGCAAAAGCGTTTCCGGGAATTCCCGGTCCACCAGATCAAGGTCATGGAGCACGGCGATAACGGTGCGCCCTTCGCCATGCCATTGCCGGATCAGCCGCAGCAGATCAGCGGCGGTTTTCGCATCCACCGCATTGAAGGGCTCATCCAGCAGCAGAATTTCGGCATCCTGCACCAAAAGCCGAGCAAAAAGCAGGCGCTGCAATTGCCCAGCTGAAAGGCTGCCCACCGGGCGCCGCGCCAGGCCGGCCAGGCCAACGGCGGCGAGTGCCTGGTCAACGCGGGCATGCTCAGCGGCGGGTACAGCGCGGAAGGCACCGATGCGCGGCCAAAGCCCCTGCATCACCACATCGCGGCAGGCAATCGGGAAGGCACGATCCAAAGCGGCCAATTGCGGCAGCAGGGCGATGCGCGCCTTACCCTCATGCGCAATGCGCCCTGATTCCGGCTTTTGCAGCCCAGCCAAAGCGCGCAGCAGCGTGGATTTCCCCGCGCCATTCGGCCCGACAATCGCCGTCAGGCTGCCGGGCGCAAAACGCCCTGAAATGTGATGCACCGCCGGGCGGCGACCATAGCAGACCGTGAGGTCAGCCAATTCCAGTGCGGCGGGCTTCATGCCGAAAGTGCCCAGGCAACCCCGGCCCACAGCAAGGCGGCGACCAAGGCCGAAAGGCCAAGCCGCGTGGTGATACCGGCTGAAAGCGCGAGAGGGTTCGAAAAAGCCATGCGTGTTGATATAACATAACACTGCCCGCTGCCAAGTGGCGTCGGCGGGGCGATTCGGCGCTTTGGGTCGAAACAAGATCGATTTCCGAGCATTTCGGCGCGAATTGGCCCGGCTTTCACGCAATCTTCGCCAAAGCGTCATTGCAGCGCCATGAACCGCGCGCTACGCCAATTACATGGAAGCTGTGGCCAGGAATCCGGAAGAAGCGTTGAAGCCGCGTCGCCAGATGCGGATCAAGCCGCTGCGGTTTAAGCCCTTTATGGCGGGCGAAGCCTGGGGCGATATTATGGAACCGCGCCCCCTTGGCGGGCGGGTCCGCGCCATTCGGCGCATCATCAGCGTGCTGATTTGGACGCTCATCGCCATTCCAATTCAATCCGTGCTGATGCTGCTGCCAGGCCAAGCCAAGATCAGCTTTGGCTGTTTCTATCATCGGGTGCTTTGCTGGCTGATCGGGCTTAAGGTGCAGGTGGTGGGCAAGGCCTCCGACAAGCCGGCAACCTTGTTTCTGCCCAATCATTCCTCCTGGCTTGATATTCTGGTGCTGGGCTCGGTCCTGCGCGCGAGCTTTGTCGCGAAATCGGAAGTGGGCGAATGGCCGGTGGTCGGCATCATCGCCAAATTCGGCCGTACGGTCTTTGTCAGCCGCCGGCGTACCTCAACGGTGATCCGCGAAGCCGATACCATGCGCGAAAGGCTGGTCGCCGGCGATAACCTGATCCTGTTCGCTGAAGGCACCAGCAATGACGGCTCGCGGGTGCTGCCCTTCCGGTCTGCCTTTCTGGCGGCGGCAGCGGATGCCAAGGCGGTGCAGCCGATATCGCTGGTTTATGATCGCTTGGGCGGGCTGCCGGCCTGCCGGCGCGATCGGCCGTTTTTCGCCTGGTATGGCGATATGGACATCGCTTCCCATTTCTGGCGCATCGCACGCCGCTCCGGCGCGCGCGTCACGGTGCTGCTCCATGAACCGGCGGACCCCGCCACCATCCCAGACCGCAAGGCGCTGACCGTGGCGGTGAGTGATGTTGTCGCCGCTGGCGCCGCCCAATTGCGGCAAAACCGCCCAGCCACACCGCTTTTCCTGAACCACGTTCGTTAGGGCCTGTCCGAACCAATTGGACTCACTTGGCCGCTCGGGACATCCGACGAGATAAGGGTTTAGTGCTTATCCGATGCATGTGGTTCGGGCTGACGCTGGCGTCTAATCAGTACCGAAACGCGGCGATCACAACGGGCAGGCACACAGACGCCGATTCCCCAATTGGAGCCGCCGCAATTCCAAGCTATCCCTTGGCCCAGCGCTCAACGAAATAGAGCGGCAGCATCGCGCCTTTTAGAGATGCCATCAGGATCAGACACATGAACCGCCCAGGGGGCTACCCTGTTCCGAATGCTCACAAACCCATATACATGGTCAAGCACCGCAGACGCAGTATGCGCTCCAATATTCTGGGGCATGTGCGAAACGATCAAAGTTAAGGGGGGGGCGGAGCCAAAACTGCTAAGCTGCCTGCGTAGCAGGCTCCGGGATCGGGACTGGAACGAGCCTTGCAGAACCTTGGCGGAGCAGCCTCTCTTGCGTGCTGAAGACAGCGCAGCTGGGTCCACTATGGGTCCGCTTGAACCGGCAGGTCTTTCGGAGGTTCAACAATCATCACATTAGGCATTAATTTGACTGGTGCCGGGTGAGGGATTTGAACCCCCGACCTTCTGATTACAAATCAGCTGCACTACCCCTGTGCTAACCCGGCGCGCCAAATTGATGTAGCAGAGTGAGCCTATTCGGCAACTCGGCCCCGAGCCGAGTCCGCCACCTTTTTTTGCCAGGACCATTTGCAGCCCCCATGCGTCGCGCTGATCCAGAATTGCCCCGCCCTGGCGTGCCTGATGCATCTGGGCGCCGCCCGCTAGGCTGGCTGAGCCCAAAGCGGCCCGGCTTGGGCGGGCGGGCGATATTGGCCTCGGTCTTGGCGCATCTGCTTTTCACCGGTCTGGTGTTTCTGGAACTGGACCCGCGCGCCCCGCGCTCTGGCGCGCTGGAGGTTGAAGAACAGGGTTTTGACATGGTTTTCAACGCGGCGCCTGAACAGGGCGCGCCGGTTGAAGTGCCGCCCACGCCGCCGGCTCCGCCTCCTCCAACGGCTGCCGCACCCCCAACACCTCCCGCGCCGCCTCAGGTCCCGGCACCAGCACCGCCACCCGTGCCGGAACCGCCGCGCCCGCCGCAGCCCACAGCGCAACAAACCCCGCCAAACCCGACACCTCCGCCGCCACCAAGGCCGCTGGCCGAAGCGCCCGCGCCGCCTCCGCCGCCACCACCGCCGCCACGGCCGCCTCAAATAGCCGAGGCGCCGCGCCCGATGCCGCCTCCGCCACCAACCGTGCCGCCGCAGCGCGCGGAACCCCCGCGGCCCAATGTGGAACCACGCCCGCCACTCGATCTGTCACATCTGCCGCCAGTCAGGCTTGGGGAACAGGGGTATCGGCCGCGCAACCAGTTGGATTTCACGCCAGGGCCCGTACCTCATGCAGCGCTTGGCGTACCCAATCTGCAAGTGCGCGGTGCGGATGATGCCGATGATTGGCAGCGAGAATTCTATCGTTGGCTACAGGATAATCTGCGCTACCCGCGCGATGCAGCAGATTTCGGCGAACAGGGCCTGGTGGGTGTGCGAATCTTCACCGCACCTGATGGGACAGTGCGGCGCGTGGAACTAAGCACAGCCTCGCGGTCCATCACGCT
>JAPLOJ010000165.1:10038-10847 GCA_026400795.1 Alphaproteobacteria bacterium | reverse complement strand
CTATTCGCAATCCGTATTTCGTGGCGCAAAACTGCCAGCCTTCAAGCGCCCGACTTCAAACGAAATCGAGATTGACCTACGGATCCGCTATAATCTGATCAGGCGCTGATCAGGCGTGGCCGACTTGGCCAAAGCCCTCATCATGCGTGGTGCGCACCAGCGCGGCAAAAAGCCTGAGTGCATCAGGGCCGCCACGATCGCGCAAAGCGCCATCTTCCATTTCGGCGGCGAGCATTTCGGCGTGTTCGGCCAGAGTATCCGCGGCGCGGCGCATGGCTTCGCGGGAAAGCACAAGCTGAATTTCGTCTGGAAGCATCTTCCAATCGGCGGGCTGCATGGTTTTAGTCCATTCGCACAGCCGTTTTGGCAAGGTCGGGGCGTGATGAACGCCGTGAGACCCTTCCTACCGTGTAAAGGTTAATAAGAGGTAAGCAAAAAAGTAAACGTAGAAAGTTTATTTGCTATTGGGATTTGGGGCGGCGCCACGTTGAATCACTCGGCAGCCCTGAAAACATAATCCAAGAGCGGGTTGGGGGCTTTTTACCGCCTTGTAACGCCGTGAAAAGGATCCAAATGCAGGTTGACGCCAGGTCGCCGACTTCTTAGAAAGAAAGCCCTTCCTTCTGCGGCCCCGGCGATCCTTGATCGGCGCTGCCGCATCCCCCTTCTACCCGTCAACGGGACATTTATGGATGCGCCGCTTTCTGCGGTTTGCATCCGGCAACATCGGTCAAGCCGCCCTTTGGGCGTGCGGCGCCGCGGTTCGGGTCCTGATTTCTCAAGCCTCACGGAACGCCAAGGCCACAAAT
>JAPLOJ010000165.1:0-10016 GCA_026400795.1 Alphaproteobacteria bacterium | reverse complement strand
GCCTCACGGAACGCCAAGGCCACAAATGCATCTTTCAGAACTTAAGGCGAAAAGCCCCGCGGACCTCCTCGCCTTCGCTGAGGAATTACAGATCGAAAACGCGTCATCACTGCGCAAGCAGGATATGATGTTCGCGATCCTGAAGACCTTCGCCGATAATGATCAGGCGATCTTCGGGGAAGGGACGCTTGAAATCCTTTCCGATGGCTTTGGCTATTTGCGCAGCCCGCAGGCGACTTTACTGTCCGGGCCCGATGATATTTATGTCTCCCCCGCCCAGGTGCGCCGCTTTGCTTTGCGCACCGGCGATACGGTGGAAGGCCAGATCCGCGCGCCGAAAGATGGGGAGCGTTATTTCTCCCTGCTTAAGGTCAATGCGATCAATTTCGAAGATCCGGAGAGCCTGCGCCACCGGATCAATTTCGATAACCTGACGCCGCTTTATCCGAACCGTCGGCTCAAGATGGAAAATCCGGAGGTTGAAAGCGTCGCCAAGGGGCCGACCAAGGATAATACCCATCGCGTCATTGATTTGATTTCGCCGATCGGGATGGGCCAGCGCGCCTTGATTGTGGCGCCGCCGCGCACGGGTAAAACCGTGATGCTGCAGAATATCGCCAAATCCATCACGGCGAATAATCCCGAAGTCTTCCTGATGGTGCTGCTGATTGATGAGCGGCCCGAAGAAGTGACTGATATGGCCCGCACCGTGCGTGGTGAGGTTGTGGCCAGCACCTTTGACGAACCGGCGACCCGCCACGTGCAAGTGACCGAAATGGTGCTGGAAAAAGCCAAGCGCCTGGTGGAACACAAGCGCGATGTGGTGATTCTGCTGGACAGCATCACCCGCCTGGGCCGCGCCTATAACTCCGTTGTGCCATCATCCGGCAAGGTGCTGACCGGCGGTGTGGATGCCAATGCGCTGCAACGCCCTAAGCGCTTCTTCGGCGCGGCGCGCAATATCGAAGAAGGCGGGTCATTGACCATTATTGCGACGGCGTTGATTGATACCGGCAGCCGTATGGATGAAGTGATTTTCGAAGAATTCAAAGGCACCGGCAATTGCGAAATCGTGCTGGATCGGAAGCTCTCCGATAAGCGCACCTTCCCCGCGATTGACATCACCAAATCCGGCACCCGCAAGGAAGAATTGTTGGTGGATCGCGGCACGCTTTCCAAGATGTGGGTGCTGCGCCGCATTCTGAACCCGATGGGTACGCAGGATGCGATGGAATTCCTGTTGGACAAGCTGAAATACAGCAAGACCAATCAGGATTTCTTCGACGCGATGAATACCTGATGGAAGCTGGCCGCATAGCGGCCATGCTTCTGACATAATGGGATGTTTCGGAAGGAATTCTATCCGGATATTCTTAGGCGACGGGGCGCTTCATGGTCATTCTTCTGACAGGTGGTATGGGGTTTATCGGCTCGGCAGTGGTGCGGCATTTACTGGCCAGCACCGATGCCACCGTGGTGAATATCGATAAACTTACCTATGCCGCGAGCCCTGAATCTCTCGGCGATTGGCTGAAATCGCCGCGCCATCAGCATCTGGCGTTGGATATTTGCGACCCAGCGGCTATGCGCGATGCCTTCACCCGCTTCAAGCCGGCGCGGGTCATGCATCTGGCCGCCGAATCCCATGTGGATCGTTCCATTGATGGCCCGGCGGAATTCATCCGCACCAATGTTGTTGGCACGCAGGTGCTGCTGGAAGCCGCGCGAGAATATTGGCAAGGGCTGGAGGCCAGCGCCAAGGCTGATTTCCGCTTCCATCATGTCTCAACGGATGAGGTTTTCGGTTCGCTCGAAAGCGCTGATGACGCGCCCTTCGATGAGCATACGCGCTATGATCCGCGTAGCCCCTATTCCGCTTCCAAGGCGGCGTCAGACCATTTGGTGCGCGCCTGGCAGCATACTTATGGCTTTCCATCCTTCGTATCGAACACCACGAATAATTACGGGCCGTGGCAATTCCCGGAAAAGCTCATTCCGCTGGTGACACTAAATGCGCTGGAAGGCCAGGCTTTGCCGGTTTACGGCGATGGTTCGAATATCCGGGACTGGATTCATGTGGATGATCACGCCGAAGCTTTGGTCTTGGCACTGATGCGCGGTGTGCCGGGTGCGACTTATTGCATCGGCCCGCGTCAGGAACGGACAAATCTGCAAGTGGTGCAGGCCATTTGCCGCACGCTGGACAGGCTGCGCCCGGATGCTGCCGGCCCGCGTGAGCGGTTGATCACCTATGTCAAAGACCGCCCTGGCCATGATTTCCGCTACGCCATGGACCCAAGCGGCGCGGAAGCAGCGCTTGGCTGGAAGGCGCGCTATGATTTTGAGGCCGGGCTTGATCAGACCATTCGCTGGTATCTGGACAACGAAGCCTGGTGGCGGCCAATTCGCGATAAACGCTATGCCGGGCAAAGGCTTGGGGGAGTGAAAGCATGAAGGGTATTCTGCTCGCCGGCGGGTCCGGCACGCGCCTGCATCCCATGACGCTGGCGGCGTCCAAGCAATTACTGCCGGTCTATGACAAGCCCATGGTCTATTATCCGCTTGGCACGCTCATGCTCGCGGGGATCAAGGATATTCTGCTGATCTCAACGCCAGCTGATCTGCCGGCATTCAAGCGCCTGCTTGGTGATGGCGCGCAATTCGGCGTTCACATCAGCTATGCCGAACAGCCGCGCCCAGATGGCATTGCGCAAGCCTTTCAGATCGGCGCGGAATGGATTGGCGGCGAAGCCTGCGCCTTGGCTTTGGGCGACAACATCATCTACGGCCATGGCCTGGTCGATAGTTTGAAGGCGGCTGCGACCAATGCGCTCAATGGTCAAGCATCGGTCTTTGGGTATCGCGTGGCTGATCCGGAACGCTATGGCGTGGCGGAATTCGACGCTGACGGGCGCGTGCTGTCCATCGAGGAAAAGCCGGCCAAGCCGAAATCCGATTGGGCAGTGATTGGGCTCTATTTCTACGACAAGCGCGTGACGCAAATGGCGCGTGATCTGAAGCCATCGGCGCGCGGCGAGCTTGAGATCACTGATCTGAATAAGGTCTATCTGGCGGATGGCAGCTTGCGCGCTGAGCAATTGGGCCGTGGCTGCGCCTGGCTTGATGCAGGCACGCCGGCTTCCTTGCTGCAGGCAGCGCTTTTCGTGCAGACGGTGCAGGAACGCCAGGGGCTGCAAGTGGGCTGCCCGGAAGAAATCGCCTTTCGCATGGGCTTCATTGATGCGGCTGCGCTGCGCGCCCAGGCGGATCGTTTGGGCAAGACCGCTTATGGGGTGTATTTGCGCGACCTGGCTGAGGGACGGCTATCGTGAAAGCAGAACGCCTCACCATTCCTGATCTGATCCTGATTGAACCAGCACGCTTTGGTGATGATCGCGGATTTTTTAGCGAAGTCTGGTCGCGCCGTACGCTTGCAGCGCATGGGATCACGGCTGATTTCGTGCAGGATAATCATTCGCTATCACGTCAGAAGGGCGTGGTGCGGGGCCTGCATTTTCAGCGCCCACCCACAGCCCAGGCCAAGCTGGTGCGCGTGGTGCGCGGTTCCATCCTGGATGTAGCCGTGGATATTCGCGAAGGCTCGCCCACTTACGGCCAGCATGTAGCGTGTGAACTTTCATCGGCGAATTGGCAGCAGCTTTGGATCCCCGCGGGCTTTGCGCATGGTTTTGTGACACTCGAAGAAGATACCGAAGTGCTCTACAAGGTTGATGCCTATTATGATCGGGAAACTGATGCCGGCATTGCCTGGAATGACCCGGCGCTTGGCATTGATTGGCCGGTGAAAGACCCGATCCTGTCTGACAAGGATAGCAAGGCGCCGCGCCTTGCCGATATCCCGCCACCCTTCCCGAAAGGGTCTTGGTGATGCGCCGCATCCTCGTCACTGGTCGTGGCGGGCAATTGGCGACCGGCCTTGAAGCCGCGCTGCCAGCGCAGGGTTTTGAGGCGCTGCTGGTCGGCCAGCCGGAATTTGAATTCGACAAGCCCGAAACCGTGGTGGCCGCGTTCCACGCGCTGAAGCCAGATGCCGTGGTGAATTGCGCGGCCTGGACGGCGGTGGATGCAGCAGAAGATGATGAAGCCGGCGCCTTTCGCGCCAATGCGCTGGGGCCTGCTTTGCTCGGGCGGCTCACGCACGAAGCGGGCATTCCGATCATCCAGATTTCCACTGATTATGTATATGATGGTCTGAAGGGCGCGCCTTATCTGGAAAACGATTTGCCCAATCCAGTTGGCGCCTATGGCCGCACCAAGCTGGCGGGCGAATGGGCAGCGCAAGCGGCCAATCCGCGCTGTATTGTGCTCCGCACCGCTTGGGTTTTCGCGCCCATGGGCAAGAATTTTCTCCGCACCATGCTGGCGCTTGGGGAACAACGCCCGGAACTCCGCGTTGTGGCGGACCAATGGGGCAGCCCAACCGCAGCGCCCGATCTGGCCGATGCCATTGCCGCCATTCTGGTGCGTATCCGCGATCAAGGCTGGCGGGATGATTTTGCCGGCACCCACCACGCCACCGGCGGCGGCTTCACCAATTGGCATGCCTTTGCCGAAGCGATTTTCACCGAAGCCGCGCGGCATGGCGCGCCGCGCCCGAAGGTGCATGCCATCACCACCGCCGATTATCCGACCAAGGCCAAGCGCCCTGCGGATGGCCGGCTGGATAATGGCAAGCTTGCCCATGTTTTCGGCGTGGCGCTGCCGCCTTGGGAGGCAGGGTTGGCCCGGGTGATGGCGGCGCTCCGCCAAGCCTAAAGCCTTCCCGAAAATAACTTTCGGCGGCATGATGCGCGCAATAATCCAGGGAGGACCCCAATGACCAATCTCTCTCGCCGCGCAGCGCTCGCGCTGCCGCTGCTCGCCGCGCCCGCCATCGCCCGCGCACAATCCTGGCGCCCACCGGGGCAGGTACGCATCATTGTGCCCGCCGCGGCGGGTGGCACCACGGATATCATGGGCCGCTTGCTCGCGCAGTTTCTGCAGCCGCGCTGGGGCACGCCGGTGGTTGTGGAAAACCGCACCGGCGCGGGCGGCACCATCGGTACCGTGGAAGCCGTGCGCGCGCGCCCGGATGGTCTCACGCTGCTCATGGGCAATATTGGCCCGCAGGCTATCGGCTATTCGCTGTTCCGCAATTTGCAGTATCGGCCAGAGCAATTGGCGCCCATCGCCGGCACCATCGCGGGGCCGAATGTGCTGGTGGTGAACAATAACGTGCCAGCGCAGAATGTGGCGCAACTTGCAGCCATGCTGCGCGCCAAGCCGGGCGAAATTCCCTATGTCTCAACGGGTGTGGGCCAATCCACGCATCTTTCGCCGGTGCTGTTTCTACAAATGCTGAATGCGCAAGCCATTCATGTACCAACACGCGGTTCTGCCCCGGCGCAAATTGAATTGCTCGCCGGTAATGTCACCTTCCTGATTGATAACCTGACCGGCATTATGGGCCATATCCAGGGTGGCCGCGTACGTGCCTTGGCGGTGACGAGCAAGGAACGCCACCCGCTGCTGCCCAATGTGCCGGCCATGCGCGAAACCATGCCGGAACTGGCGAATTACGAAGTGAATACCTGGTTCGGTGTTTTCGTCCAGGCCGCCATGCCCGCCGAGATCATCAACAGCATCAATGCCGATGTCATGGCGATGCTCGCCATGCCGGAAACCGTGAAGCGATTTGAAGAATTGGGCGGCGTGCCGATGATCGGCAGCCCGCAGCAATTCGGTGCTTTCGTTGCCAGTGAAATCACCAAATGGTCCGATGTAATCAAGAAGGAAGGCTTGCAGATAGACGCAAGCTGAAGATTTAGGGCTTCATCCCCGCCAGATGCGCGACACAGCGGGCAAAACCCCGCAGGTCGCGCCAGCGCGCGGCGTCTTCAACCGGGTTCACCACCAACACACCACCGGCCGCAGCGATGCCGCCATCAAGCATGAGGTTATCGGTCAGGCCGAAATCCTCCACCTCCATGCCATCGGCATCTTCCCAGGCGCCTGATGCGCGCCGATGCACCGCGCCGCGTAAATGCGCCAGGCTGCGCATGGTGAAATTCCCTGGCGCATTGCTGTAAGCCAGCACCGGCCGACCAAGCGCGCGCATGAAGCCAAGCTCATAGGCCGTACCGAGATCGGCCGAGGCACCGCGAAACGGCGTTAGATTAGCAATCAGCGCATCGCAGCCCTGGATATGCGCCTCATTGCCCAGGTAAATCCGCATCCAATCGGAATCAGCTTGGGGTGCGCCGGGCGCGGGGTCGGTTGGGAAAACGCCAATCATCCCGTACTGGGCGCAAATGGCCTTCTTTTCCGCCGCGATTTCGTCTCGGTCAGCCAGAAACACCTCCGGTCCCGCCAGATATACCCGCATTGCCCCGCCTTGCCTGTCATGGCTTTCCTATGCGCAGATAGGCGCATGGATGCCGAACGGGAATACAATAATCGGGCCCGCGTGCCCGAAAGCGCCGAAATCATCGCCGGTTGGGCGCGCGATGCCGCTACCTTCCGTGCCAGCGGGGTGCGGGCAGAGTTGAACCTGGCCTATGGCGCGGGCGAACGGGAAAAGCTGGACCTATTCCTGCCGCCCAATGCCGAGGCCGCGCCCACCGCGCTTTTCATCCATGGCGGCTATTGGCAGGCGCTGGATCGGTCCTTTGTCAGCCATTGCGCGAGGGGCCTGCTGGGCCAAGGGGTGGCGGTGGCGGTGCCATCCTATGACCTCTGCCCGGTTGTGACCTTGGGGGAGATCGCCGAACAAATGCGCCGCGCCGCGGCCTTTCTGCATAGGCGCCGGGGTGGGCGGCTGCTGGCGGCGGGGCATTCCGCCGGCGGGCAGCTTTCCGCGTTGCTGCTGGCGACGGATTGGCCCGTCTTTCAGCCCGGCCTGCCGGCGGGGCTGGTGGGGGAGGCGCTGCCGGTTTCAGGCGTGTTTGAATTGGGGCCGCTGAAGGGCACCAGCATTGCGCAGGCCTTGCGCCTGACCGGGGCTGATATCGCCACCCTATCGCCGCGCCTGCTGGCGCCGCCGGCGTTTGAGGCGCTGCATGTGGTGGTGGGCTGGGCGGAGAGCGATGAATTCATTCGCCAAAGCCGCGATTTCGCGACCCATTGGGGCGGCAGTTTTGAAGCCTTGCCCGGCGCCAATCACTTCACCGTGCTGGACCCCTTCACCGACCCGGCGCACCCCTTGATGATTCGTGCAGGCAATATGGCGCACCGCCTTGCCTTGCGCCCGGGCTTCGCGCAGTAAGGCTCTACAGGGTTCTTAAATATGGGAGGCTTAAAAATGAGCTTTATTTCACGTCGTACCGCCATGGGTGGCGCCTTGGGCTTGCTGGCAGCGCCCGCCATTCTCCATGCCCAACCCGCGGGTGGGGTCAAGATCGGCCTGGTTGCCGTGCAAACCGGCCCGCAAGCCGCGCTGGGCAGCCAACTGCGCGATGGCTTCCTGATGGGGCTGCGCCATCTGAATGGCCGGCTTGGTGGCCTCACGGCTGAGACCATCATGATTGATGATGAACTAAAGCCCGATGTGGCAGTGACCAAGGTGCGCACCGCTTTGGAGCGTGACCGCTGCGATTTCATCGTGGGTGTTGTCTTCTCAAACATCCTGCAAGCCATCATGCGCCCGGTGACGGAAGCCAATACCTTCCTGATCAGCACGAATGCCGGGCCTTCCACCTATGCCGGGCGCGGTTGCAATCCATACTTCTTCGCGACCTCCTACAATAACGACCAGGTGCATGCCGTGATCGGCCAGGTTTGCGAAGACCAGGGCTATAAGCGGGTTTTCGTGCTGGTGCCGAATTACCAGGCGGGGCGCGATGCGGTCGCCGGCTTCAAATCCCGCTTCAAGGGCGAAGTGGTGGATGAGGTTTATGTGCCGCTCACGCAGCTTGATTTCGCAGCCGAGCTTGCGAAGATCGCCGCCGCAAAGCCGGATGCAATTTTCACCTTCATGCCGGGTGGGCTTGGCGTGAATCTGGTGCGGCAATACCGCCAGGCCGGCTTGGCCAATATCCCCTTCCTATCCACCTTCACGGTGGATGAGGCGGTGCTGCCCGCGCAGCAGGATGCGGCGGTGGGTTTCTTTTCGGGGTCGAACTGGGCGCCGAATATGGATAATGCGGCCAATCGCCGTTTTGTCTCGGATTTCGAAGCAACCTTCAATTACGTGCCGGCCAGCTATGCCGCGCAGGCTTATGATGGGGCCATGCTGCTCGATTCCGCCATTCGTAGCGCGGGCGGCAGGCTTGCCGATAAGGATGCGATCCGTGCTGGCTTGCGCGCGGCGGATTTCACTTCCGTGCGCGGTAATTTCAAGATCGGTGCGAACCACTTCCCGGTCCAGGATTTCTGGCTGACGCGCGTGGCCAAGCGCCCGGACGGCAAGTTCCAGACGGAGATTGTCCGCAAGGTCTTGGAAAACAACGTGGACCCCTGGGCCGCCGAATGCCGCATGCGCTAATTTTGGCGCCTGATCTGCGAAGGTGAGTACAGGACTTTTCCTTGTGCAGGCCTTGAATGGCCTGCAGCTTGGCATTCTGCTTTTCCTGGTGGCGGCGGGCCTCACGCTGGTTTTTGGCGTGATGGATTTCATCAACCTGGCCCATGGGGTGCAGTATATGCTGGGGGCTTACCTGGGCGCGGCCTTTGCCTCGGCAACAGGTTCCTTCTGGTTCGGGCTTTTATTGGCTCTGCCGGCAGCGCTGATCTTCGGCCTGCTGCTGGAAGTGCTGGTCTTTCGGCACCTTTATGATCGCGATCATCTGTCGCAAGTGCTGGCGACTTTTGGCGTGATCCTGTTTCTCAATCAGGCGGTGAAAGCGATTTGGGGCGCGGCACCGCTGCAAGTACCTGTGCCCGCACTGCTTGAAGGCGGCGTGGTGCTGATGCCGGGGCTGCAATATCCGCTTTATCGCATCGCCGTATTATGTGCCGGCATCGCCACCGCACTTGGCCTGTGGTTTTTGGTGGAGCGCACGCGCATCGGCATGTTGGTGCGCGCAGGTGCCGCCAATGCACCCATGGTATCCGCGCTTGGCGTGGATATTCGCCGCCTGTTCATGTTGGTTTTCGCCTTTGGCGCCATGCTGGCGGGCTTTGCGGGTGTGCTGGCTGGGCCGATTTTCTCGGTCGAACCCGGCATGGGGGATCATGTGCTGATCCTGGCATTCGTTGTGATTGTCATTGGCGGCATTGGGTCCATTCGCGGTGCCTTTATCGCGGCGCTGATCGTGGGGCTTACGGATACGCTCGGCAAATCACTGATGCCGGATTTGATGCGGCTGTTTCTTGACCCTTCGGCGGCGCGACAAACCGGCGCGGCGCTGGCTTCCATGCTGGTCTATATCGCGATGGCGGCGATCCTCGCTTTCCGCCCGCGCGGGCTTTTCCCGGCCAGGAGTGGTTAGCATGCCGCGCTTGCGGCTTGATGTGGCGCTGACGCTGCTGGTGCTCGCCGCATTGGCGCTGGCGCCTTTCATTGGCTTCGGCGCCAATCATTATCTGACGCTATTTGCGCGCATCATGATCCTGGCCGCCGCCGCAGTTTCGCTTTCCTTCCTGGTGGGTGGTGCGGGACTGGCAAGCCTTGGGCATGCGGCGGCGATGGGCGTTGGCGCCTATGCCGTTGCCATTCTGGATGCGCATCGGCTGACCGATATCACCATTGTGCTGCCCGTCGCGATCGCCGCCGCTGCGCTGTTTTCCCTGCTGACGGGCGCGATTGCCATCCGCACAGAAGGCGTGAATTTCATCATGATCACGCTCGCCTTCGGGCAGATGGCGTTTTTCACCGCGTCGTCTCTCGCGGCTTATGGCGGTGATGATGGTTATACGATGTATGACCGGACGGAGATCTTTGGTTCGCGGCTGATGGAAAACCGGATTGTCTTTCATTACGTCTGCTTGGGCTTTCTGGTGTTCTGCTGGGGGTTTTGCGCCATGCTGCTGGCATCGCGCTTTGGGCGCGTGTTGCGCGCGGCGCGGGAAAATCCGCT
>JAPLOJ010000186.1 GCA_026400795.1 Alphaproteobacteria bacterium | reverse complement strand
CTGATCAATGGCGCGGGCGGCATTGCGGTTGGCATGGCGACCAATATCCCGCCGCATAACCCAACTGAAATCCTGGATGCGACTCTGGCGCTGATTGCCGATCCGGCGCTGTCGCTGGAAGATTTGATGAAGATCGTGCCGGGGCCGGATTTTCCAACCGGGGCGATGATTCTGGGGCGTTCCGGCATCCGTTCCGCGTTTGAAACCGGGCGTGGTTCGATCCCGCTGCGCGCGCGGGCGGAAATTGAGGAATTACGCGGCAATCGCCAGTTGATTGCGGTTACGGAAATTCCCTATCAGGTCAATAAGTCCACGCTGCTTGAGAAAATTGCCGAATTGGTGCGTGCCAAGGCAGTGGAAGGCATTTCCGATCTGCGCGACGAAAGCGACCGTTCGGGGATGCGCATTGTCATTGAATTGAAGCGCGATGCGACAGCGGAAGTGGTGCTGAACCAGCTTTACCGCATGACGCAGTTGCAGACCTCCTTCCCAGTGAATTTCGTGGCCTTGCATGAAGGCCGGCCGCGGCAGATGGGGCTCAAGGACGCGCTGATGGCCTTCATCGCCTTCCGTGAGGAGGTGATTCTGCGCCGGTCCCGCCACCGCTTGGCGAAGGCGCGGGAACGCGGGCATTTGCTGATTGGCTTGGCGATTGCCGTCGCCAATCTGGATGAGATCATTCGCGTCATTCGCGAAAGCGCCGATGCGCCGACAGCGCGCGCCGCCTTGATGAACCGCGATTGGCCCGCAGGCGATGTGGGTGTGTTGCTGGCGCTGGTGGATGATTATCGCAATGCCGTGACGCCGGAAGGCACGGTGCGGCTGACGGAAGAACAGGCGCGCGGCATTCTGGAATTGCGCCTGCAACGCCTGACCGGGCTGGAGCGCGAGAAGATCGTTGCCGAACTTGGTGAGGTTGGCGGGCGCATTCGCGAATTACTGGAAATCCTGGCGAGCCGCCCGCGCCGTCTTGAAGTGATGGATCAGGAATTGCGCGAAATTCGCGCCGAGATCGCCTCCCCACGTATGACCGAGATTGTGGATGGCATCGCCGATGTGGATGATGAAAGCCTGATCGAACCTGGCACCATGGTGGTGACGCTGACGCGTGATGGCTATGTGAAGCGCACGCCTTTGGAAACCTTCCGCGCCCAGGGCCGTGGTGGCAAGGGCCGCAGCGCGGCAACCACGCGCGAAGATGATGTCATCATCCGTTCCTTTGTCGCGCATACGCATCAATGGGTGTTGTTCTTCACCGATCGTGGCATCGCCTTCCGTGAGAAGGTTTGGCAATTGCCGGAAGCCGGGCCGCAGGGGCGTGGGCGTTCCTTGCGCCAGGTGCTGCAATTGCAGGAAGGCGAGGGTGTGACCGCCATTCTGCCGCTGCCGATGGATGAGGATCTGTGGGAAGGGCTCCACCTGGTTTTCGCGACGGTGCAGGGCAATGTGCGGCGCAATCGGCTGTCTGATTTCAAGAATGTGCGCTCGGTCGGCCTGATCGCCATGAAGTTGGATGAAGGCGATAGCCTGGTGGGCGTTTCCACCTGCCGCGAAGGCGAT
>JAPLOJ010000041.1 GCA_026400795.1 Alphaproteobacteria bacterium | reverse complement strand
GCGGCCCAGGCCGGATGAGGCGCCGGTAATCAGCACATTTTGCCAAAGCGCTTGCATAACATCTCCTCTGGGGCAAAAACCGCGCATGGCCAAGCTTGCATCCATGACCGGTTTCGCCCGTGCCGATGGCACCCTGCCCGACGGCGCTTCCTTCCTTTGGGAAGTGCGCAGCGTCAATGGGCGGGGGCTCGATCTGCGGCTGCGCCTGCCCAATGGCTTTGACGCAGTGGAACCGGCGCTGCGCGATGCGGCGGGGAAGGTCTTCAAGCGCGGCAATATCTCCGCCACGCTGAACATCAAGCGAGAAGAAAAAACAGGGCCACGCCTGACGCCAGACCCCGCCGCACTGGAACAGGCCTTGCGCTTGGCGCTTGATCTGGCCGCGCGCATCCCCGGCGCCCCACCGCCGCGCGCCGAGGCGCTGCTGACCCTGCCCGGTGTGCTGCGCGCTGAAAGCAGTGAGCTGGATGAAGCGGCCGAAGAAGCACGCCGTGCGGTGGTGGCCAAAGGCTTCACCGCAGCGCTGCAAGGCTTGGCGAAGTCCCGGGCTGCGGAAGGCGCGCGGTTGGCGGAGATTCTGGCCGTACTGATTGATGAAATCGCGGCGCTGGTGGCACTCGCGCGCGACGCTGCGGCGGATCAACCCGCACAGCAAAAGGCACGCTTGTTGGAAAGCCTGGCGGCACTGCTGGAAGGCGAGCGCCGTGTGCCGGAAGAACGCCTGGCCGCCGAAGTCGCCTTGCTCGCCGCCAAATCCGATGTGCGGGAGGAGATTGACCGGCTGAGCGCCCATATCGCCGAAGCACGCGCGCTGCTTGCTTCCGGCGACGCGGTGGGCCGGCGGCTGGAATTTCTCACGCAGGAATTCGTGCGCGAAGCCAATACGCTGTGCAGCAAATCCGCGACTGTGGCGCTGACACGGCTTGGGCTTGATCTGAAGGCAGCGATTGAACGCCTGCGCGAACAAGCGGCGAATGTGGAGTAAGCGCCCATGAAGCGTCGCGGCCTTTGCCTGGTGATCGCGGCACCCCCGGGGGCGGGCAAGACCAGCGTTTCCCGTGCGCTTTTGGAAAGTGAGGCTGATCTCACGCTTTCGGTCAGCGTCACGACACGCGCTGCGCGACCGGGTGAGGAAGACGGCGTACATTACCATTTCCGCGACATGGCGGAATATCACGCCATGATCGCGCGCGGCGATTTGCTGGAACACGCCATGTTTCTTGGTCGCGGCTATGGCACGCCACGCGCGCCTGTTGAAGCCGCTTTGGCTGAAGGGCGCGATGTGCTGTTCGATATTGAATGGCAAGGCCATCGGCAATTAAAGAACAGCATGCCGGCCGATGTCACCAGCATTTTTCTACTGCCGCCCAGCATGGCGGAGCTGGAACGGCGCTTGCGCAATCGCGGCCAGGATAGTGATGCGGAGATCGTGAAACGCATGGACGCCGCACGGGAAGAAATCACCCATTGGGATGAATTCGACCATGTGCTGATCAATCAGGATTTTGCTGCAACCGTGGCGACGACACGCGCCATTTTGCATGCCGCGCGCAGCACGCTGGCGCGTCAGCCAGGCATGGCGGGTTTTATCAAGGGCTTGCTTGGCGCGTGAGTATTGTTCTTGGCATTGTGCTGCCGGTCTTTGCCATTATTGCGCTGGGCTACGGCGCTTCACGCTGGCGTTTTGTGGATGATGGCGGCTTTCGTGGGCTGAATTTCTTTACCTTCTCCATTGCCTCACCCTGTTTGTTGTTCAATGGCGGCACTTCGGGCCATGAAGGCGGCGGACCGGCGGCCTTCGCGTTCTTCATTGCCTCCATGCTGATTTACGGCATTGCGCTGTGGCTGGGCCGAGCGCGGCTGCGACAGGGCATTGGTGCGGCGGGGCTATTCGCGTTGAACGCCAGCTTCGGCAATACGGTCATGCTCGGTATTCCGCTGATCACGGCGGCTTTCGGTCAGGCGGGGCTGACGATTTTGCTGGCGATCCTTGCGCTGCATTCCATGGTGTTGCTGAGTGTTGCCACCGTGGTGGCGGAGATCGGGCTGCATAGCCAGGCGCCGCTTTCGCGCGTGTTGCGCGCCACGTTACTGGGTGTGCTGCGCCACCCAATTGTGATGGCGGTCTTCCTCGCTTTTGTCTGGCAGGGACTTGGGATTCCCGTTCTGGCACCGATGCGCCGAGTCTTGGAATTATTGGGCGCAGCGGGGCCACCACTGGCGCTATTTTGCCTGGGCGGATCGCTCGCGGGATTTTCTTTGGCTGGGGCGCGGGCGGAGGTCGGCTTTGCCAGTTTTCTCAAGCTTGCCTTGATGCCGGCACTTGCCTGGGGTGCCTGCTGGGCCTTGGGACTTTCGCCTTTGGAAACGGCGGTGGCGGTGGTGGTCTCAGCGCTGCCGACCGGCGCCAATGCTTTTCTTCTCGCGCGGCGCTATGAAACCGGCGTGGGCGCTTCAGGTGCTACGGTGCTGCTTTCAACGCTGATTTCGATAGCAACACTCTCAGTGTTGCTCGCTTATTTCAAAGCCTGATCATTCCGCTGCGGTCATCGCCGCACGCCGCCGCCGTGCCAGCCGCCATTCCTGCCCGATCGCCATCACCGCTGTCAGCAGCATGAAGCCCGCGCTGGTGATGAAAATCAGCCGCGGCTCGCCCGCTTCCAGCAGCCAGCCAAATAGCGGCGGCCCCACCATCCCGCCAATATTGAAGCCGGTGGAAACAATGCCAAACACCGCCCCCGCCTGACCCGGCGGCGCCGCGGCGCGCACCAGCATGTCACGCGATGGCATGATCATGCCCGTCAGCAACCCGGATGAAATCATGGCGGCCACCAGCGCATAACCCTGAAAAACGCCATTGCCGATCAGCAGCATAATGGATGCGGCGGCGATAAAGCCGAAAGTCGCGACCAGCCCATGGCGCTTGGTCCAATCCGCGATATAGCCGCCCATCAAAACGCCAATGGCACTCGCGAAAAGATACCCTGTCAAAGCCCCATTCGCGAGTTCCAAGGTCATGCCCTGCGCCACCCAGGCCGCGACGGAAAAGCTGTGAATACCGCCATTGGCAAGTGCCAGCATGATGAAGAATACCATCATCGCCATCACGGCCGGGGTCAGCACGCGGCGCACGCCGCCCGCTTCCGCCGCGCGCTGCGTGGCTATTGCCGGGCGGGGTTTGGCCGCATCGCGCCGCGCGGCGAATATCAGTGGTATCGCGACCAGCGGGCCAACCAAACCGCCGGCAATCATCGCGGAGGACATGCCGCCGAGTGCCGCAACACCAAGCATGAAGGCGGGCGCAATGGCGCCCCCCAAAAACCCGCACGCGGTGTGCAAGGAAAAGGCGCGGCCCACTCGACCTTCACTGATATCCGAACCCAGCACCGCGTAATCCGCCGGGTGATAGACGCTATTGGCAAGCCCAGCCATGGCGGCGGCCACTATCAGCATGGGCCAGCTTGGAAAAAGCCCAAGCAGGATGAAGGCGGAACCTCCAAACATCAGCGCCGCCGCCAACATTTTGCGCGGGCCAATGCGGTCCACCACAAAGCCCATCGGCGCCTGCGTGAAGGCGGAGACAATATTGAAGACGGTCAGCGCCAGACCGAGTTCAATATAGGAAACATCAAGCGATTCCCGCAGCAGCGGAAAAAGTGGAGGCAGGATCAGGATGTGCAAATGGCTGACGAAGTGCGCAGCGCAGATTTGCGCCAGCGTGGTTTTTTCAGCAGCGCTCCATCCCGATGCCATGTTCAATGCGCCTCTGCCCAGGAATGACCCTGCCCGATATCTACCGAAAGCGGCACGCGCAGTGTCGCAACCGATTCCATGATTTGCTGGACGATGGCCGAGGTTGCTTCAACCTCAGCTTCCGGCACTTCGAACACCAATTCATCATGCACTTGCAGCAGCATGCGCGCCTTCAACCCCGCATCGTGCAAGGCGCGCGGCAGGCGCACCATGGCGCGCTTGATGATCTCGGCAGCACCGCCCTGGAAGGGGGCGTTGATGGCAGCACGTTCGGCGCCGGCGCGGCGCACCGGGTCGCGCGTTGCGATATCGGGGATCCAAAGCTTGCGGCCAAAGGGCGTGCGCACAAAGCCTTGCGTGCGCGCTTCTTCCTTCAAGCGCTCCATTTCCTGCCGGATGCCGGGATATTGCGCGAAATAGGCATCAATGATGCTGCGGCCTTCACCTGGCGGAATACCAAGGCGCGTCGCCAAACCAAAGGCCGACATGCCATAGATGATGCCGAAATTGATCATCTTGGCGCGGCGCCGCGCTTCCTTATCCACCTTGTCGCGCGGAATGCCGAAGATTTCCGATGCGGTGCGGGAATGGATATCCTCACCACCCGCGAAGGCTTCGCGCAAAGTCGGCACATCGGCCAAATGCGCGAGCAAGCGCAATTCGATCTGGCTGTAATCCGCGGCCAGCAGCACGTGGCCCTTCTCCGCGATGAAGGCGCGGCGGATGCGCATGCCTTCCTCACTCCGGATAGGGATATTCTGCAAATTGGGATCGGTTGACGAAAGCCGCCCGGTGGAGGTGATCGCCATTTGATAGCTTGTATGCACGCGCTTATCGGTTGGATCGATTTGCGCGGCGAGCCCTTCAACATAGGTGGATTTCAGCTTGGCCAATTGGCGCCATTCCAGCACCTTGCCGGCCAATTCCACGCCCTGGACACTGAGTTCTTCCAGCACCGCCGCATCGGTGGAATAGGCGCCGGTCTTGCCCTTACGCCCGCCCGAAAGCCCCATTTCATCAAATAGAATCTCACCGAATTGCGTGGGCGATCCAACATTAAACGCGCGCCCGGCAAGCTGATGGATGGAAGTTTCCAGCACGGCCAAGCGCCCCGCGAAATCTTCCCCTATGCGCGCCAATTCCGCGCCATCCACCTTCACGCCGGCCGCTTCCATATCGCGCAACACAGGGATCATGCGGCGTTCGATTTGCTCGTAACTGGCCAGCGCACCATCGGCGCGCAAACGCGGGCGCAGCAGCAGCCACAGCCGCAGCGTCACATCCGCATCTTCGGCGGCATAGGCGGTGGCTTTGTCCAGCGGCACTTCGCTGAAGGGCAAGCGTGCTTTGCCGGTGCCGGTTACTTCATCAAATGTAATGGGTTGATGGCCCAGATGCAGCACCGAAAGCTCATCCATGCCATGGCCATGCCGCCCGGCTTCCATGGCGTAGGACAGCATCATGGTGTCATCAATGGGGCTGATATCGGCAAAGCCGCCATTTTCAGCGCGCGCCATGACTTCCAAATCATATTTCGCATGCTGGAAAACCTTGAGCACAGAAGCATCGGTAAACAGCGGCCGGAGCAGCGCGAAGGCGGCTTCCGGCGCAATTTGCGCGGGTGCGGGGGCTGAGAGCATATCGCCCACGCTGCCATGGCGGATCGGCACATAACAGGCGCGGCCCGGCGCGATGGCCAGCGAGAACCCAACCATGGTGGCGCGGCGCGCATCCAGGCTATCGGTTTCCGTATCCACCGCGACCACGCCCGCTTCGCGCGCCAGCGCAACCCAACGCGCCAAGGTGGCTTCATCCGTCACGCAATCATAGGGGCCGAAGGGGGCAGAGATATTGTCACCTTCTGACGCGGGGGCTGCTTCGCTGGTGGAAACCACGGCGGCGGCGGGTCGGCGCAGCGGCCCAGCCTCCCCAAAGCCCATGCGCGCCAGAATGGAGCGAAACCCCTGCGTGCGTAAAAAGGCTTCCAGCTTGCCATCGCCCGGCGCTTTGGCCTCCAGCGCGGCGATATCCAGCGGCAAGGGCGCGTTATCATCCAGCGCCACCAGGCGGCGTGAAATCCGCGCCAATTCGGCGTTTTCCATCAGCGCTTCGCGGCGCTTCGGTTGCTTGATTTCCCCCGCGCGGGCCAGCAGCGTTTCCAAATCACCATATTCATTGATCAATTGCGCCGCAGTCTTGATGCCAATGCCCGGCACGCCCGGCACATTATCCGTGGCATCGCCCGCCAGCGCTTGCACTTCCACCACCTTATCCGGGGTGACGCCGAATTTTTCCATCACTTCCGGCGCACGCAGCGGCTTCTGCTTCATGGGATCGAGCATCTGTACCGCAGGGCGGATCAATTGCATCAGATCCTTATCGGAAGAAACAATCGTCACATGCCCGCCGGTGGCCTCAAAAGCCTTGGCATAGGCGGCGATCAAATCATCCGCTTCAAAACCTTCATGTTCCACACGCGCGACGCCAAAAGCATCCGTCGCATCGCGGATCAGGCCAAATTGCGGCACCAATTCCGGCGGCGGGTCCGGGCGATGCGCCTTGTATTCGGCATAAATCTGATTGCGGAACGTATTGCGCCCGGCATCGAACACCACCGCGATATGGCTGGCCGCATGGCGCAGCAGGAATTGCGACAGCATATTCGTAAAGCCGAAAACCGCATTCACCGGCGTACCATCTGGCCGCGTCATGGGCGGCAGGGCGTGGTAGGCGCGAAAAATATAGCCTGATCCATCCACCAGAATCAGATGGCGCTCACCCGGCTTGGTTTCGGGCAGGCCCTCGGCCCCCGCAATCGCCTCGCTCAAGGCCTTGCCATGCGGGCGTTCCGCGACAGGGCCAGAGGTGTCCTCAATGTCCATGATCCTCGCCGGCGCCTTCGGCCAGGACATAGGTGATGGAACAATAAGGGCAGGTCACATCATGCCCTTCAATATGCAGCCAGATGCGCGGATGACCGAGCCCGCTCGCCGCTTCCCCATCGCAGGGGATATTGCGGCTTTGCACAGTGACGCGCTGTTCGGGCGTGACACCCACCACGGGCTTCGGGCCATAGCCGGTCATTTGCTGGTCGCGCATCTGGGTCCTCATGTCGCAGGTCTTGGGCCGATCATACCGGGGCAGGTGGTGATGGACCAGCCTTGTCTGGCACCCTATCTGAACCTCATGAACATGAAGCCCTTCATAACACCGCGCCGCGCGCTGCTGGCCGGCCTGGCGCTGGCCGGCTGTGCCGAGGCCCGCGCCCCCATGGGGCCGGTGGTGACCAGGCCCGCGCTCAGGGATGATGCGTTGGTCATGGCCGATGGCGTGCGCCTGCCCTTGCATGCCTGGCAGCCGGAAGGGCCACCGCGCGCCGTGATGCTCGCTTTGCATGGCATGAATGAATATGGCCGATACTTTGCGGAAGATGCCGCACCCTGGTTCACCGGGGCGGGGGTGGCGCTTTACGCCTATGACCAGCGCGGCTTTGGCGGCACGGCGCCGCGCGGCGTTTGGCCGGGGCATGAGACTCTGGCGCAGGACGCGATTACTGCCGCCGGGCTGATCCGTGCGCGCCATCCCGGCCTGCCGCTTTTCATGCTGGGCGAAAGCATGGGCGGCGCGGTGCTGGTGCTGGCGGGCAGCAAGGCCCCCATTGCGGATGGCCTTGTGCTTTCCGCCCCGGCCTTGCGTGGGCGAAACAGCCTTGGTTGGCCTGCGCGCTGGACTCTGGATGTCATGGCGGCGCTGGTGCCGGGGTTGGCCCTTTCTTCCAGCGCGCCGCTGTTTCGCCCGACAGATAATCTGGAAGCCTGGCGCCGCTGGTCCGGCGACCCGAAGTTGCTGAAGCAGACCCGCGTGGATGCCGTGGCCGGCCTGGTTGACCTGATGGATGCAGCAACCGCCGCCCTGCCGCGCTTCACCGCCCCCGCTTTGGTACTTTACGGCGCAAAAGATGAGCTGGTGCCGCCCGCGCCGATTCGCGCTGCCTTGGCCCAATTGCCGCGCGGAACGGCGCAGCGCGTCGCCTTTTACCCGGAAGGTCATCACATGCTGCTCCGCGATTTCGGCGGTGCTGCGGTGGCCGGCGATATCCTGGCCTGGATGGGCAATCGTGCCGCGCCTTTGCCCAGCGGGGCGGATCAGGCCGCGGCGGCTTGGCTCCGTTCAGGCTGAATGGGCTTCCAATCCTGGCCGCGCATGGCATGGTGGGGGCAGGTAATTTTCACGAGGGAAGCGAAACCATGCCGGTCAATGGCCTTGGCCCCTATGATGACAGCAATATCTTCGCACGCATCCTGCGCGGCGAGATTCCGGCGAAAAAAGTGCATGAGGATGATCATGCGCTCGCCTTTCACGACATCGCCCCCCAGGCGCCGGTGCATGTGCTGGTGATCCCCAAGGGGAAATATGTCTCGATCGCTGATTTCAGCGCCGCTGCCACGCCTGATGAAATCGCCGGCTTCTGGCGTGCGGTGGGCCAGGTGGCGAAGGGCTTGGGGCTGGACGCTGATGGCTACCGCGTACTGATGAATATGGGCATGCATTCCGGCCAGGAAGTACCGCATTTCCATGTGCATATCTGTGGCGGGCGCCCCTTGGGCCGCATGATCCCGCAAGGTTGATAATAAGAAGAGGAAGCGTGATGTTCGATACCATTATTGTGGGCGGCGGTTCCGCCGGTTCCGTTCTCGCGCATCGGCTTTCTGCCCGCAGCGGCCATAAGGTGCTGCTGTGTGAGGCGGGGCCCGATGCGCCGCCTGGTGAGGAAGCGAAGGAAATCCGCGACAGCTACCCCGGCACGGCGTATTTCGACCCGCGCTTTCATTGGACGGAACTGCGCGTGCATGCGCAGATTGTTTCCCACAACAACCCGCAGGAACGCCCACCCTTGCGCAAATACGAACAGGCGCGGGTTTTGGGTGGTGGTTCTTCCATCAATGGCCAAATGGCCAATCGCGGCGCGCCCACGGATTACAATGAATGGGAAGCGCGTGGGGCGGCTGGCTGGAATTGGGATGCGGTGCTGCCCTATTTCAAAAAGGTCGAACACGATCTTGATTTCGATGGCCCCTTTCATGGCAAGGATGGGCGCATCAAAGTCCGTCGCATCAAGCCTGAGAAATGGAATAACCACGCCAAGGCGGCGGCAAAATCTTTCTCGGCTGCCGGCTTCAAGGCCTTGGAAGACCAGAATGGGTTTTTCGAGGATGGCTATTTCCCGATCACCATTTCCAATGCCGAAGAACAGCGCGTCTCGGCTGCCATGGGCTATCTGGACCGTGAAACCCGCGCGCGAGAAAATCTGACGATTTCCTGCGAAACCCAGGTGAAGGAATTGATCTTCGAAGACCAGCGCTGCGTTGGTGTGGTGGCTTTGGTGCGCGGGCAGGAACAGCGCTTCATGGGGCGCGAAATCATCCTATCCTGCGGCGCCATTCATTCCCCCGCGCATCTGCTGCGATCGGGCATCGGGCCTGTGGGGCATTTGCATGATCTTGGCATTCCGGTGCGCATGGCCTTGCCAGGGGTGGGCCAGGGCTTGATGGATCATCCTTCCATTGCGCTGTCTTCCTTCCTGAAGCGCGGCGCGCGGGTGGATAACCAAACCCGGCGCCATATCCTGCTCGGGCTGCGCTATTCATCCCAGATGGAAGGCGTGCCGGCGGGTGACATGTTCGCGGCCGTTGTCAGCAAATCCGCCTGGCATGCAGTGGGGGAGCAAGTGGCTTCCATGCTGCTATGGGTGAACAAGACCTATTCGGAAAGCGGGCAGTTGAAGCTTGCTTCCAGCAATTGGCGTGATGAGCCGATTGTTGAATTCAATCTATTGTCAGACAAACGTGATCTTGACCGACTAATGAGCGGCTTTCGCATGATGGCCGCGATCCAGATGAGTGATGAGCTGGGCAAGGTCACCGCGGATCACTTCCCCGCGAGCTATAGCGACCGCGTGCGCAAGCTTGGCGTGGTGAGCGACAAAAACCGCATGCTGACCAAGATGATCAGCCTGGTGCTGGATGGGCCTTCCTTCCTGCGAAGCTATTTCATTGATCGCTTCGTGGTGGAGGGTTTCCGGATTGATCAGGTGCTGACGGATGACGCGGCTTTGGAAGCCTTCATCCGCAAGGCAACCATCGGCGTTTGGCATGCGTCCTGTTCCTGCCGCATGGGCCGGCCGGAAGACCCGATGTCGGTGGTGGACAGCAATGGCCGGGTGAAGGGGATTGAGGGGCTGCGCGTGGTGGATGCCTCAATCTTCCCAGTCGTGCCCTGCGCGAATACGAATTTCCCGACGCTGATGGCGGCTGAGAAGATTGCTGACGCGATTATTGCGGGGGAGTGAGGGGGGCTATTCCGTCACCCCCGGATAAACCTCCCCGTAATACCGGCGCAGCTCCGCAATTTGCGCCGGCGGCGGTTGGCCATAGGCACCGCGCCGGCTAGTGAAGCGCCCGCCCATGGCGCGCTTTAGCTTCACCGCCGCCTGGCCCTGCTGCACCAGCGCCAAAGGCCCGCACAGCACTGGCGCACCGCGCGCGGTTTCATGCACGCCCGCTTCAAACAGCAGCACCATGGCCACACCAACGGCTGGGATCACCACCTCCGCCCCGCGCGCCACGCAATCCTCGGCGGCCTTGTGGAATTGCGCCAGCACGGAATCGCGCACGGGGCCTGGCGAAAAAGCGGCTTCAAGGTCGGTCAGCTTCGCCACATCCATGCGCGCTGTGGCGGCCACCCGCCCGGCCAGGCCATAGCCGCGGATATTTTCAGCCACGCGCGCTTCGTGCTTGTCATTCGAAAACACAATACCGATGGAAGCACCCATCTGGCAGGCCGTCAGCAGGGCGGTTTCGCATAGCCCAAGCACCGGGATGCCCGCGATTTCGCGCGCAATCCGAAGCCCCGGGTCCACGATATTGCCAAGCAAGACGGCATCGAAGCCCTCGGCCTCGGCCCGCGCCACGTTTTCCAGCACCTCAGCGGTTTCGATGAATTCCAGATAGCGATATTGGTCGCCAATGCCGCCGCGCTTTTCAATGCCATGGATGGCGATTTCCGAGCCCGGATCGGCGCCGGCATCAAGCACGCGCCGCAGTGCCTTGGCATAGGTCGGCCAGGCATCCGGCCTTGTCAGGGATTGGTACCAAAGCCTCATCGCGTCACCCCATAAATTCCTGGGTGATTGCGCCCGATTCCCCGCGCGGCGTCCAGGGCCGGGCCTCGCCCAGGCCAGGTTTCCTCTGGTATAAGGGCGCATGAGCATGACCCTGGCCGATATCCTGGCGCCGATGCCGCCGGAACGCTTTTTTGCCGAATATTACGACCAGCAACCGCTGCATCTGCCGGGGGCTGCGGAGAAATTTGCGGGTGTTTTGGATTGGGCCGGCATCAATCGCCTGCTTGGCATGACGCATATCTGGTCTGAACGCAGCCTGAAGGTGGTGTTGGACAGCACCACAATCCCCGCTGCGCAATATAGCCAAAGCGCCATGTCACGTGATGGCGCCACCACGCTGCAACCCATCCCCGCCAAGGTGCAGGAATGGGTGGCGCGCGGTGCTTCCGTGGTCATGAATGATGTCGATAGCCTGACACCTGGCCTCGCTGGCGTTTCGAATGCCCGGGAAGGCGCTGGTCTCGGTAAGGCGCAGGGAAATGTCTATATTTCATGGCAGAGCCATAAGGCCTTCCACGCGCATTATGATACGCATGATGTCTGGGCCGTGCAGGTCGAAGGCGAGAAGATCTGGAACATCTGGGAAGGCCGCGCCGAATGGCCGGTGCCGCATGCGATCTTTCGCGGCCAGCCGCAGGAGTTTCACGAAAAATCCAAGGGCGCTTTGCGCTTCAAGGCGCATATGAAAAACGGCGATCTGCTGTATCTGCCGCGTGGTTGGTATCATGATGCGCTGGCCGAGGCGCCCAATTCAGTTCATATCGCTTACGGCGTTCATGCGGCGATGGGCGTTGATTTCATTGGCCTGCTGACCGAACGCGCCTTTCATGACGCCGAGTTCCGCAAGCCCTTGCCGCGGCAGGATGGCTCGGCTTCGGCGAAATACGCGCTGACGCAACGCGCTTCCTTGCTCGGCCAACGCATCGGCGAATGGTCGCGGGACCCGAAATTCCTGCAAGCGCTGGAAAATTTCCTGGCGCATTATCGCTATGAACGCGGCGGCTATGATTTGTTGGCGGCGCGCGGCGCCGCACCCGCGGCGGAAGCAGGCGGCGCCCAGGTTTTTCGCGTGCGCCCCAATGTGAAAACCGTCCGCCGAGGCGCGGATTACGGGCTGCGCACCGAAATGGGCGTTTTGGCGATTGACGCGCAGGAGGTTGAGCCCGCCGCCTGGATCATCACCCAGCCGAGTATCACGGAAACCTCTCTGGCGCTCGCTTGCCCGGGGGCCAATGCGGCGGC
>JAPLOJ010000323.1 GCA_026400795.1 Alphaproteobacteria bacterium | reverse complement strand
CGCTATATCGCAACCCGCGCGGCAGTCGCCATTGCCGGCCATGCGGTGCTGACGGGCCTCGCTCAGCATATCGGCCAGGATAATCCGCAAGGTTTTGGCGCCGCCATCATCGCCTGTTTCGGCGAACCCGCCATTGAAGCAGCGCGCGAATTGCTGCCCATTCCCGTGGTTGGCATGGCGGAAGCTTCCATCACCCTGGCTTTGGAACAGGCGCCGCGCATTGCGCTGCTGACCGGGGGTGCCGCCTGGGTGCCGATGCTGGAAGAATTCGCCCTGATCCGCGGCCATGGCCGAGACCGCGTGCAGGTGCGCAGCGTGCCCCCCACTGGCGATATGATCGCGCGCGAGCCCGAAAAGGCGCTGGGGCTGATTGCTGAGGAAGCGCGTAAAGCAGTGGCGGATGGCGCCGGCGTTGTGGTGCTGGGCGGCGCTGGCCTGGTTGGCCTGGCGCCGAAGCTTGCCGCCATGCTGCCCGTGCCGGTGCTGGATAGCCTTGATTGTGCGCTGGTCATGGCCTGCCGGGCCGGCCGCGCCAATGGCCGCGCCCCTGGCCGCGTGGTGCAGGCGCCGCAGACCGGGCTTGAGGCGAAGCTTACCGCCATGATGGGATGACCCGCGCAAAAAACTATGTAAGGACTACTTACCTTTCACGCCGACCCGCGCTAACCTGATCGCGCTTAGAAAAAACTCCGAGGATACGCAGCCATGGCTTCCTTCCCGATCACCCGCACCACCACCCCCAAGGTGAAGCCCGCCGATGATGAGCTTTCCTTCGGCAAGGTGCTGACCGATCACATGTTCCTGATGGATTATCAGGAAGAAAAGGGCTGGCATTCGCCGCGGATCGTCCCCTATGGGCCGCTCAGCCTCGATCCAGCGACTTCCGTGCTGCATTACGGCCAGGCGATTTTTGATGGGCTCAAGGCGTTTCGCGGCGATGATGATCAGATCCGCATGTTCCGCCCAGATCGCCATGCGGAACGCTTCAACCGCTCTGGCCAGATCATGTGCATGCCGGAATTGCCGGTGGATATCATTCGCCAAAGCTTTGATGCGCTAGTGGGGCTTGAACATGAATGGGTGCCGCGCAAACCCGGCACCGCGCTTTATCTGCGCCCGACCATCATCGCGACCGATGTGATGCTGGGCGTGCATCCGGCGCATAATTACCTGTATTTCCTGATCCTTTCGCCCGTTGGCACCTATTACAAGGAAGGCGTGAAGCCGGTGAAAATCCTGGCATCCGACACGCATGTGCGCGCCGTGAAAGGGGGCACCGGGGAAGCCAAAACCGCCGGCAATTACGCGGCGAGCCTCGCCGGCCAGCGCGATGCCGCCAATGCCGGCTATTCGCAGGTGCTGTATCTGGATGGCGTCAATCGCAAATACCTCGATGAAGTCGGCACGATGAACATCATGCTGCGCATCGGTGATGAGGTGATTACGCCGCCACTGACGGGCACCATCCTGGATGGCGTGACACGCGCCAGCACCATGCAATTGATGCGCGATTGGGGGCTGAGGGTCACTGAACGCCAGATCGCGATTGAGGAAGTGATGGCGGCAGGCCGAGACGGCACGCTCAAGGAAATGTGGGGCACGGGGACGGCGGCGGTGGTCTCACCGGTTGGGACACTCGGCTATAAGGGCGAGGATGTGCTGATCAATGGTGGTGAGATCGGCGATGTCACACGCCGGCTTTATGATGCCATCACCGGCCTGCAATATGGCCGCAGCAATGACCCGCATGGCTGGATGAGCATTGTGCGCAAGGGGTGAGATAGCCCGCTAGTCTTGCTTCTTCGCGCCGTCTGTTGCGGCGCGAAGCTTGGCCTTCTCGGCGGATAGCCGCGCGCGTTCGGCTTTGGTCTGCCCGTATTTGGCGCGATTTTCCGCGGCCTTTGTTTCGGCGGCGTCGCGTGCCTTAGCCTTACGGGCGCGATTGAGGTTGACGATTTCAGCCATGCACGCAGGATAGGTGAATACATCCCGAAAGGAAAACGCCCATGCCCTTGATCTCCCTTACCGCCGCTGATGGTTTTCGCCTGCAAGCCTATCGCACTGGCCCGCAAGATGCGGACCGCGCCTTGGTGGTGACGCAGGAAATTTTTGGTGTGAACCGCCATATCCGCAAGCTTTGCGATGATTTCGCTGCTGCCGGCTATGCGGTGATTGCGCCGCAGCTTTTTGACCGCGCGGAACGCAATGTGGAGCTTGGCTATGACGCCGCCGATCTGGCGCGCGGGCGCGAATTGCGCGGCAAGATTGATGCCGGCAAGACCGTTTTGGATGTGCTCGCCGCCGCTGCCGCCCTGCCCCGCCAGGCCAAGCGCGGCATTGTTGGCTATTGCTGGGGCGGCACCGTCGCTTGGCATGGCGCAACCCGCACCAGCGCCTTTTCCGCTTCTGTCGGCTGGTATGGTGGCGGCGTTGCGGCGGCGAAGGATGAAGTGCCGAATTGCCCGACGCAGCTCCATTTCGGTGAAACCGATGCCTCAATCCCGATGAGCGACGTGGAAGCAATCCGCGCCGCGCGGAAGGAAGTGGAAGTCTTCGTCTATATGGGCGCGGGCCATGGCTTTGGTTGTGATGAGCGCGGTTCTTACGTGGCGAAGGATGCCGCGCTGGCGCAGGAACGCACGCTCGCGTTTTTTGCGAAGCATCTTGGCTGAAAAATAGCGGCGCGGGGCACGCCCCGCGCCGCTCAGCTTAGAATTTGTTTGATCGCATTTTCCGAGCCGCCAAGTTTTCCACTTGGCTTGAAAAAGCTCTAGACTTTCTTGTCGGTGGAGAGGCTCTTCACCTCCTCCATCGCCTCGGCAAAGCGTGAGTGCAGCACTGAAAGCGCTTCACCGCTCGATTTCTGGATCAGATCGGCCAATTCCTGCATTTGCCCGACAGCACGTTCATAAGTGGCCTTGGCCATTTCTGCACGTTTCGCAGCCTGTTCCTGAATATCAGCCGGGTTTGCCATACTGCGCATGGCATCCTGCATTTCAGCGACCGATTGCTGCACGATTTCCATATGCCGTTCAGCGACTGCGCGCGCACCTTCCAGCGCCACCTTATTAGCGGCCGAGATGGCTTCCAGATTCTTCTGCTGCGCCTTTGCAAGCGCGCTCATATCCGGCATGGCGGGCAGACGAAACTCGGCGAAGATTTTCGACATGTCCATATTGGGCTTGAAGCTAAATGGGTCGGTCATGAGGGGGTGCTCCGGTGGTGAGGGATTAGTATAGACCGCCCACGCCCAAGGTCACGAAATTTCCGCTTCGGGCGCCGAATCGGCACCGCCGCGCAACAGGCCAAGCGGGCGGGCGATCCGTTCCGCCCGATCAAGCGCTGAATCGAGCGCGGCCATGGTGCTGCCCATGTCCGGGCTGTCATCGCGCGCCCAGGCGCGAATGGTGGCCAGCCACACGCCGGCAAGGCCAATGGCCAGCACCCGCGCTTGGCAGCTTTTCGCTTCAATCTCGGCGGCTTCCAGCATCCACCGCATGGCAACGCCGATATGCGGCGCCAGGGCAAGCGCGATGGCGGGGTCGCGGCGCATGTCTTCGAAAAGGCGCAGAATGCCTGCCCGATGCGGCTGCATGGCATCCAGCCGGCGCATCAGCACATCAAACACGCGGTCCCGCGCCGAACCGCCCTGGCCCGGAATAGTGCCAGCCAGCACCGCCTGATCCATCACGCGGCCATGTAGCAGCAGCAGATCAAGCCGCGTTGGAAAGCGTTCGCGCAAAGTGGCGGTATCGGTGCCCGCTTCTGCGGAAAGGTGGCGCATCGTCAGTCCAGGCCAGCCATGCGCGGCAATCACGCGCCAGAGCGCGGCGATCAGGGTTTCGTCGGTGGCGGTTTCGGTCATGACAGGGACATGGCGCCCAAGGTCTATTTCACCAAGGCCGGCGCTGAGGCTTCAGTCGGCAGCACATGCTCCCGCCAAGCCCGATCAAAGGCTGCGGCGGCTTGCGGCCCCTGCATGAAGGCGGCGGTGCAGGTATCACAAGGCTTCTTTTTCTCCTGAGAGCTCACCAATTCGCGCCGCCAGCCGACTGCCCTTTGGCTCGCGAAGGCCTGGAAGATGCTGCCATAATCGTTCAAATTGCCGATCAGATAATCTTCATGCTCTGGCCGGTCGCTGCGGATATGGCAGCAGGGCACGATATTGCCCGAAAAGCCGATGATGAAATGGGCGAAAGGAAAGAAGCAGGGTGCGGCGCGCTTCGCCGCTGGCGTGATGTCTGGCAGCAACCCGCCGCGATCTGTCCCATTGCGCATGAAGTTGATCGCGCGGGTTTCGATTTCCAGGCGCGGATGCGGCATGGCCGCGATAATGTATTCATTGGAACGGACGGTGCGGATGTGTGCCGCAATGCCCGCGCGCACGGAAATTTCCAGCATGCGGTTGATGGCATAGATATCCGAATACTTGTCATCCTTCCGCATATGGATCGAGATATGCATGTAATTGAGCCCGGCTTCCGCCAGGGCTTCGATGTATTCCGGATCCAGGTAATCGCCATTGGTATAGATCATCAAACGGGCATTCGGCATGGCTGCGCGCGCTTCGCGGATTCGATCAAGGATCGCGCGATCAGCCAGTGGTTCATTATAGCTGTTCATGACGAAGTTTTTGGAAAAGCCGATTTCCGCAAGGTTATCCAGCACCAAGCGCCAAACCGGTTCTTCCATGCGCACATTATCGCCAAGCCGGTCGCCCACCACATTGGGGCAATAGGAACAGCGGCGATTGCAATAGGAATGCGTTTCAACTTCTATCCGCGCCACGGTGCTGGCGAAGTATCGTTTCGCCGCTTCGCGGTCGGTGATGGGATTGAAAGCTGCCCGACCCAGATGCATCGCCTGTCTTCCTTTATCCCGCCAATTCCCGCGCCCGATCCGTCGCCGCCTGAATGGCACGCGACATCGCCTTGGGCCAGGCATCCGGTTCCATCAGCACCGCCAAGGCACGTTCCGTGGTGCCCTTGGGGCTTGTCACGGCGCGGCGGAGATCAGCGGCGTCCTGGTCACTCGCCCCAAGCAGCGCACCGGAACCCGCGACCGTGGCGCGAGCCATACGCCGCGCCAAATCGCGCGGCAAGCCCTGTTCCACGGCGGCGGCTTCCAGCACCTCGGCCAGCAGAAACACATAGGCCGGGCCGCCGCCCGATACCGCCGTCACGGGATTGATATGATCTTCCTGATCCACCCAGGCAACTTCGCCAATCGCGGCCAGCAGCGTATCGGCCAGAGCCTTCTGAGTGGTTGTCACGCCCGGCCCGGCAAAGGCCGCCGTAAAGCCCTGGCGGATGGCGGCTGGCGTATTCGGCATGGCGCGCACCACCGCCGTGCCCGCGCCAAGCGCTGCCTGCATCGAAGCAATGGAACGCCCGGCCATGATGGACAGAAACAATGCCCCCTGCTCCGCAAACCGCGCATAGGCGGGTAGGCTGCTTGGCGCTTCCTGTGGTTTGATGGCCGTCACCACCGCGGCGGGGCGGAAATCGGCCGGGATGGCGGCGGCGTCCGCCACCACGCGCACACGCCCAGCAAAGGCGGCCACCGCCGGCGCATGGGGTTCAACCACCACGGCGTCAGTCAGGCCCTGTTCCAGCCAGCCGGACAGCATCGCGCCGCCCATCTTGCCACAGCCAATAAGAAGGATCGGGGGGAGTTTTTCGCTCATTCCCCCAGACTGCCTTTGAAATGAGGCGCGGGCAATCACCCCCGCGCCAGGCGCGTCAGGCTTCGCCAATGCAATCCAGCATCGCCGCGGCCAGCGCATCCGCCGGGCTTTTCCCGCCCCAAAGCACGAATTGGAAGGCTGGGAAGAAGCGTTCGCATTCCGTCAGCGCGATATCCACCATATCTTCCAGGCTTTCCGCCGAAGCACCAGGCGCGCCCCGCAGCAGCACGGAATGGCGAAACACCGGCACGCCATCCTCAGCTTCAATGCCGAAATGCCCGATCCAAAGCCTGTCATTGGCGAGCGCGAGTAATTCATAGAGCTTATCGCGCCGCGCTGCCGGCACCTTCAAATCAAAGGCGCAGGTGAAGGACATGGCGCTCATTTCCGAGGACCAGGAGAAATGCAGCGCATAATCGCACCATTTCCCGGGCGCTTCAGCCGCCATCTCCTCATCGGAGCGGCGTTCAAATATCCACTCATTGCCGGAGATAATCTGTTCCAGCACATCCAAGGGATTGATAACGCGATTAATTTCAGTGTGTAGTGAGGCGGACATCGGAAACTCCCCCTTTCCGATCAGCCGGCCTGCACCCCAACATCTGGTGTGCGAATCGGGCCGACGACCACTAGCCGGAGATTACGCAGGTGCGGAATCCCGCCGCAAGGGCGAATAGGTTACAATCCTGACTTCACGTAGCGGATGAGGATTTGCCGCCAGATTTCGGAATAGGGCGGGCCTCCAGCGCTTCCACCCGGGCCGCGAGGTCCTCCGCCTGTTCCCGGGCGCGGCGCGCCACATCCATGGCGGCGTCCAATTCTTCCCGCCGGACCAGGTCCAGCCGGCGGATAATGGCTTCCGCCTGGGCCTTGGCGATGGCCTCAATCTCCGCCCGAATGCCGGTCAGCACCGAAAACGCGCCGCCTGCCACGCCGGCCAGATCGTCCATCATGCGGGCACGCCCGCCACCCTGATCCTTCATCGCCTTGCCCTTTCGGCCCTTGCTTGCCGGTCCACTCACCCACGGCCTATACGCTATAGCCTGATCGCTCAAGGCCGAGGCTGCAAAGACCGCCCATGCATATTGTCACTGGCGGGGCCGGTTTCATCGGCTCCAACTTGGTTGCAGCACTTTGCGCCCGAGGGGCGGAGGTGATGGTGGTGGACCGCCTGCGCCAAGGGGTGAAATGGCGGAACTTGGCCAAACACCCCATTGCCGGCGTGATCCCGCCTGAGGCGCTTTGGGATTTCCTTGGCGCCGGCGCACCGGTGGAAGCCGTGTTCCATATGGGCGCGATCAGCGCCACCACGGAAACTGATGGCGATCTGGTCGCGGCGGTGAACATCACCCTGTCGCAGCGCTTATGGGATTGGTGCGCAAAGCGCGGCGTGCCCTTCATCTATGCGTCTTCCGCCGCAACCTATGGTGATGGGGCGCTTGGGTTTGATGATGACGCATCGGAAGCCGCACTCGCCAAGTTGCGACCCTTGAATCTTTACGGTTGGTCCAAGCTCGCCTTCGATCGGCGCGTGGCGCAGATGCTGATGCGCGGGCAGGCGCGGCCGACGCAATGGGCGGGGCTTCGTTTCTTCAATGTCTATGGCCCGAATGAACACCATAAGGGCCGCATGGCGAGTGTGGTGCTGCATAAATTCCGCCAGATCATGGCGGGTGAGACGGCGACGCTTTTTGCCTCGGACCGCGAAGGTGTCGCGGATGGGGAACAGAGGCGCGATTTCGTGCATGTGGATGATTGTGTGGCCGCGATGCTGTGGCTGCATGACAATCCCGGCATCTCGGGCCTGTTCAATATCGGCAGCGGCACAGCGCGCAGTTTCCTTGACCTGACGCGGGCGATTTACGCGGCCTTGGACCGCGCGCCCGATATCCGTTTTGTGCCGATGCCGGATGATCTGAAGGGCAATTACCAGTATTTCACCGAAGCACGCATGGAACGCCTGCGCGCGGCTGGCTTTCGCAAGAACGCGACCACGCTGGAAGCCGGCGTCGCTTCCTATGTGCGTGATGTGCTGCTGCGCGCCGAGGATCCCTTCGCCTGATGTTCTTCGCCCTACCCTTTCCGATGATTGATCCTGTGCTGGTGCAAATCGGGCCGTTTGCCATTCGCTGGTATGCGCTGGCCTATATTGCCGGGATTGTTTTGGGCTGGCGGCTCGCGCGGCGGCTTGTGGTGCTGGGGCCAAAGGTCGCGACGCCCGAGCAGGTGGATGATTTCGTCACCTGGGTCACGCTTGGCATTATTCTGGGCGGGCGCTTTGGTTATGTGATTTTTTATCGCCCTGACATTTTCTTGAGAGCGCCTTGGGAGATTCTGTACCTATGGCAGGGCGGCATGTCCTTCCATGGCGGGGCGCTGGGTGTGATTGTCGCGCTGTATTTTTTCACGCGCCGCCAAGGGCTGGATTGGGTGGCGTTTTCTGATCGCGTGGTCTGCGTGGTGCCGATTGGGATTTTCCTGGGGCGGCTCGCGAATTTCATCAACGGCGAGTTATGGGGCCGGGTGGCCGATGTGCCCTGGGCCATGGTGTTTCCGGGTGCCGGGCCTGATCCGCGCCACCCATCGCAGCTTTATCAGGCAGGGCTTGAGGGGTTGTGCCTTTTCATCCTGCTGATGGTGCTGGTTTACCGCCCTTCAGTGCGCGCGCGTGTTGGCGTGCTTTCGGGCGTGTTCCTGGCCGGCTATGGCGTGGCGCGCTTTATTGGTGAGTTTTTCCGCCAGCCCGATGCGCATTTGGGGTTTTTGTTCGCCGGTGCGACCATGGGTCAATTGCTGTCACTGCCGATGATGGCGGTGGGGGTGTGGTTAGTGCTGCGCGGATCACGCGCCGCACCGCGCCAGCATTCCTGAAAGGCGCCGGGTTGCGCGCTCGGGTGTTGGTGCTTCAGGCGCGAAGATCCTTGGCGCTGATCCGGATACCGCGCGCGTGTGTCACGCGATGCATGGCCCATGTGCAAGCAAATGGCGCGCATGCAAACGGGCATCGCGTATGTCACGCGATGCCCAATCTGCTTCGGTAATGATTCTGGCTGAGAGGCTCAGGCGGCCTGAGCGCCGGCGATCACCGGATTGGTGCTGCTGGCCCAGATTTCCGCGCGATCATTCTGCTCACGTAGAACATAGCCACGGCCCCAGACGGTCCCGATCAGGTCGGAGCCGCCGGCGGTCGCCAGCTTCTTGCGGAGCTTGCAGATGAAGACGTCAATGATCTTAACTTCAGGCTCATCAATGCCGCCATAAAGATGGTTCAGGAAAACTTCCTTGGTCAGCACCACACCCTTGCGGAGCGCGAGCAGTTCCAGGATGGCGTATTCCTTGCCGGTCAGGTGGACAGCATTGCCACCAACGGCCACTTCACGTGAACCGATATTGAGTTGCAGCGCGCCGACCGTCAGGGTCGGTTGGCTGAAACCCTTCGCGCGGCGCACAATGGCCTGGATACGCGCGACCAGTTCTTGCTGGTCGAAGGGCTTGGTGATGAAATCATCGGCGCCCATGCCGAAGACCTTCACCTTGGTTTGCGGGCGGCTGACGCCCGACAGGATCAGCACCGGCGTTTCGATGCGGCCAGCGCGCATACGGCGCACGACTTCGCCACCATCCAAATCCGGCAACATCAGATCCAACACGATGATGTCATAATCATAGAGTTTCGCGAGTTCGAGGGCTTCTTCCCCCGTATCCGCTACTTCCACAATCATGGAGGCATGACGAAGCATTAACGAAATGCCACGCGCCGTTGTGGGATCATCCTCAACTAGAAGTACACGCATTTGATCGCTCCTTTTGACCGACTAGAAGGTTTTTACCGAGTTTCGAAGGGAATTGAAACAGGAAATTTCTTCCCCCCGCATCCCTGGACAGATAATCGTCCAAAAAAGTAAATTTCTTGATAAAGAAATATACTTTAATTGGGTTTCTTGACATTTTTTTACGACCATTGGTCATCTTCTCCCTAACGAGTGCTTACCAAAAGATGAATCGCGGCTAAAAATTCAGCCGGAGATTCGCGCGGAAGGAAGTGTCCTGCTTCAGAAACAACCCTTCTCGCTAAAAGCCGTTCGAAATGTCGGGCGCAGCCCGCGCTATTCGCCGGCGGGTCCACCCCATCCTCCGCGCCATGCAAAACCAGGCTCGGCACCGTGATGACAGGGCGCGCCGTCAGGCGCCGCTCAATGGCCGCATAGGCCGGATCCCCCGCCACCGCCCGGTGGCGATGGCGATAGGAATGCACGGCAACCGCCACAAAATCGGGATTGTCGAAGCTGGCCGCCGTTTTGGCGTAGCTTTCGGCAGTGAAGCCCATATTGGGCGACCAGAGACGCCACAGCAGCTCACAAAGCTCCCGCCGATTCTCGGCCAGGCCCGCCGCACCCCTATCTGTTTGTAGGTACCATTGATACCAATGGCGCGCTTCCTGCGCTGGTGCGGCGGGGCGGATACTCCCCGCAATATCTTGAATATTATAGCCATTTGCGGAAACCAGGCCGATCACGCGCTCAGGCCAAAGGGCCGAGACGACGCAGGCTGCCCGCCCGCCCCAATCATACCCCGCAAGGATTGCCTTCGGGATCGCCAGCGCATCCATCAGCGCCAGCAAATCTGCCCCAAGGGCCGCCTGTTCGCCGGAACGCGGTGTCGCCGAGTCCCGAAAACGCGTCGGGCCATAGCCGCGCAGATAGGGCACCAGGACGCGAAACCCCTGGGCGGCAAGCTCAGGCGCCACGCCATCCCAGACGCGTACATCATCGGGAAAGCCATGGAGGAGGATGGCGACCGGCCCGGTTTCGGGACCGCTCATCTCCACCGCCATCTCCAGCACCCCGGCCTGTACCGTCTTGAGTTCCATCGCCACCCGTTCTCCCTCGGATGACCCATTCTCCAATGGGAGCATTAACCAAAAGGTTAACGCGCAGCCTGAAGCACCCCTTAATTCGAAAATTATTTGCAACCCTGGGGTGAAGGGCCGGGCAGTCCCTTCGCCAAAAAACGGCGCCGACCAGGGCGTTTCCTAACCCAGGCCGGTCAATTTAACTGACTTGAATCAGTACTTTACTAAAAATAAGCCTCATGCGGGTAGGGGATATTGGTCCAGATAGGGCTGGTATTCCGGCTCAACCTCGATCGCCAAGGATGAAAGTGCCCGCACCACCGCGCAGTAAAAAGAAATGGTCACCACCAGATCCACCATCAGTTCATGGTCGAAATGCGCCGCCAGCGCCCCATAGGTGGATTCGCTCACCCCCGGCCCCGCCGCGGCTTCCCGCGCCGCCAGCAGCACCAGCTTGGCGAGTGGTTCAAGCGCGCGCCGAAGGCTGGCCCGCGCTTTCCGCGATCAGGGCATGGATATCGGCATCGCTCACGCCGAAATCCTTACCGATTTTCACGTGATGCGACCATTCATAAGGTGAACGCGCCTGCCAGCCCACTTGCAGAATGGCCAATTCGCGCAGCCGCGGGTCGAGTCGCGACCCGTAGCGGATGAATTGTCCCAGGCCCGAAAAGGCACGCGCCGCCTTGGGGCTATTGGTCAATGCCTTATGCAGCGCAATGGGGCGCTTCAGCAGGTCACGATCGGCTTCTGCCAGATCATCCACTGTCAAATCAGGTACGCGGGCCATGGGCTATCCTCCGTTGTTGGAGGAAGCCTAACCGCATAAATTAATGGCCGGAAGCCCGTGCCCCATGGCTGAGCGCCTTGGCATCCGGCACATCCACGCGCCGGCCCTGCAACCGCACCAGGCCGGCCGCTTGCAGCCCATGCATGACGCGCGAAAGGCTTTCCGGCGTCATGCCGAGTCGCGCCGCAATGGCCGCGCGTGGTTCGGGCATAGCGACTCGCCCGCCCGGCATCAGGCGCCCGGCCAGGAAATGCGCCACGCGTTCGCTGGCCTTGGTGAGTTTCATTTCAACAAGCTGGTCCGCCAGACCCTGCCATTGGCGCGCCATTTGGGAGAGGCTTGCCTCGGTCAGCCGCGAATCCTGCACCATGATGGCGTGGAAGGCCTCGGCAGGGATGCGGAGCAAGCGGCTTGGCGCCAAAGCCTCGGCGCCGAAGGGCCAGGTGCCGCCCAGGATCACCGCCGGCATCAGGAAGCACTCATTCGGGCCAATGATCTCCAGCAGGCCGCGCGTGCCATCAGCCCCCCGCATGGAAAGCCCGACCGAGCCTTCCAATAGCAGATAAAGCGCCTCGGGCGCCGCTTCGGGTGTGAAAATCACGGCGCGGCGCGGCGCGGAGAAAGGCTCAGCCGCCGCAAGCAAGGCGCTGGCCGCCGCTGGTCCAGCGGCGGAAAGGAAGGGGTGCGCGGCGGCAAGGGCGGGCGCGGCGATCAATTCCAGCATGGGCGAAGATAAGCCGGTTTTGTGGCCTCACCCCTTGATGCAGCGCAAGCACCCTGGCGATGCGGCGCCACTTCACGCAAAATGAGCGGCCAAGAAAACAGGGGGGCGCCATGCAGATTTCATCCAGCCACTTGCCGGTGGATTTCGCCGAGGGGCATTTCTGCGCCCGGATCATGCGGCCCGAAGGACCCTGCGTGATCGGCTTTGCGCGCGGCACCGCCTATGATCTCACGCCCGCCTTCGGCACGGCTTCGCACTTTCTGGAAGAAGATGACGCGATTGGCGCCATCACCAGGCGCGGCCAGCCGATTTCGCTTGATCTGGAGGTGCTGTTCACCAATGCAGCTTGGAATGCGCGGGATGCTGCCAAGCCCTTCCTGCTTTCACCGATTGATCTGCAAACTGTGAAGGCCGCCGGCGTGACGTATGTGCGCAGCATGCTGGAACGCGTGGTGGAAGAACGCTGCCGCGGTGATGCCACCCAGGCGGAAGCGGTGCGCGCTGAATTTCGCAACATCATTGGCGATGACCTTGCCGCGATCCTGCCCGGCAGTGCGGAAGCCATGCGCCTGAAATCCGCGTTGCTGCAAAAGGGTTGGTGGAGCCAATATCTGGAAGTAGGCATTGGCCCGGATGCAGAGATTTTCACGAAATGCCCCGCCATGGCGTCCGTCGGTACGGGCAGCAAGATTGGTGTGCATCCTGTCTCCGCCTGGTCCAACCCTGAGCCGGAAGCGGTGATGGTGGTGAATGGCAAGGGGCGCATTCAGGGTGCCACTCTCGGCAATGATGTCAATCTGCGCGATGTGGAAGGGCGCAGCGCGTTGTTGCTGGGGCGTGCGAAGGATAACAACGCCTCAGCCGCGCTGGGGCCGATGATCCGGTTGTTTGATGCGGGCTTTACCTTGGAAGATGTGCGGCGCGCGGAACTCAGCCTGACCATCACTGGGCGTGATGGGTTTGAATTGGCGGAAAGCGGGCCGGTTGGCGCGATCAGTCGTGATCCCGCCGATGTGGTTTCGCAAATGATTGGTGCGCATCATCAATATCCGGATGGCGCGGTGCTTTATCTCGGCACGCCTTTTTCGCCCGCCAAGGATCGTGGCGCGCCCGGCATGGGCTTCACGCATCACGAAGGAGATGTGGTGCGGATTGCATCGCCGCGTCTTGGCGTATTGGTGAATGAAGTGGATCGCACCGATGAATGCCCGCCCTGGCGCTATGGCATTGGTGCGCTGTTTGCTTCCCTCGCGGCGCGTGGATTGCCGCGCGCATGAAGGAAGAAACCGGGCGGCTTGATCGCGGTGATGGCGTGCATCTGGCCTGGCGGCGCGTGGCTGGGCGCGGGCCTGGCGTAGTGTTTCTGGGCGGCTTCAATAGCGACATGACCGGGAGCAAGGCGGAATTCCTCGCGGGATGGTGTGCCGCGCGCGGGCAGGCATTTTTGCGCTTTGATTATTCCGGCCATGGCACATCCGAAGGGCGTTTTGAGGATGGCACGATCGGGCGTTGGGCCGAGGATGCGGCCTGCGTTATTGCAGCCCTGACGGAAGGCCCGCAAATACTGATCGGGTCTTCCATGGGCGGCTGGATTGCGTTGCTGCTGGCCGCCCGCCGCAAGCTGGCGGTGCGCGCTTTGATCGGCATAGCGCCGGCGCCTGATTTCACCGAGGATGCGCCTGACTTCACCGAGGATTTGATGTGGGCAGAATTTCCGCCTGCGATACGTGAGGCGATTATGCGGGATGGTGTGTGGCATCGGCCAAGCGAATATGGCGCGCCCTATCCCATCACGCGGGCTTTGATTGAAGACGGCCGCAACCAGCTTTTGCTGCGTGCGCCAATCGCGATTGATTGCCCCTTGCGCATTTTGCAGGGCCAGCAGGACCCGGATGTGCCCTGGCGCCATGCGCTGCGGATTGCGGAAGCGGTGACGGGCGGTGATGTGCGCGTGACGCTGATCAAGGATGGCGATCATCGGCTTTCGCGGGAGGGGGATTTGGCGTTGTTGGAGGAGACGGTGGCATCAATCCTCGGCTAGGCTTGCCGCCAACCCCTCCCGATAACTCGGATACAGCCATTCAATCCCAAGCGCTGCCTTGGTCGCGGCATTCGCGACACGGCGATTTTCCGACCAGAAGGATAGCGCCATGGGCGACATGCTGGCGCGTGTCTTGTCCCCAGCGAAGCAGTCTGCGTTGGTGTATCTCCGATTTTGCAAACTGAATTCATTCTTTCCGAGTAATCGTCACGGAGAGTTCTCCAACACGGAAACCAGCCTGTTTTGCAGCGTTTAGAAAAAGTCTCTCAAGGGCATGCTCAAGGGCGCCGTCTATTTGGTCCTGTTCTTGCCCATAGCTCTCCGATCCAGAAAGGCCTTTCTGTCTCAGCAGCGTGAGAGCTGCAGGTCTCACCCAGAACATGGTGCCGGCAAAGAAATCAAGCTCAAAACCCTCCTGAGCAAACCCAAGCTCCCGCGCCACCTGAAGCGTCCTTATCTGATTGCCACTCCAGGCATCTTGTAGATCAAATCGCATATTTGGAACCCGAAAGCGCGCGGGACCCGCAATGCCGAGAGTTGCGTCAACTTGAAATTTTGATATCACCTCAGAGAGACGACCATCGGCCGCAAAAAGGTCAAGCAGGCAGGCCCTTCGCCACAAGTCGCCAAGGAGCGTCGCCCGGCCCGCGCGAAGCGATTTCTTACCATGCAATTTGCAGACGATATCAAATTCGTCGAGATCGCCCGCATCAAGCAATTCAAAAAAGGGCCTGATATCACGGCCGCAATTTTCGGTCGTCTTTATTCGGGCGAAGGGAAAAGCATCTGTAATTCTCTGGGCAATGTGATTGTCTGCATGCGTCATCGTCACCAGGAGACCAAACGGAATATGCATCCGCTTCAGACAGGCTTCAATATCGTCCCAAGCATCAAAATAATGTAGATGAACAATAAAGCCGATATGCAGCTTGGCGTCCTTATGCGCGATTGGTCGAGGCGGCACCTCGGCAAAACCAAGCACCAGGCCCGCATTATCTGCATCGCAAATTGCCTCATAGCCCAGGTGCAATAGTTTCAGAATTTTCAATTCTTTTCGGATGATTTTTCGATACGCGGAATTCTTCATGTAAAGAAAAACCGTGATATCTATTGAAAGAAATTTAATGATCAAGGGCTTGGCGAGAAGCCCCTTAATTGCTTTCCAGCGTGCCGTTAACGGTGATAGGATTCGGACGTGGCTTTCAGGCGATCCGGTCACGGATAACGGGCCTCGCCCCACCAGCATGATTTTTTGAACGCCATGCACTGGTAGCGGAAGATATATTCTTCCAAAAGCGAGTGAAGCTATCTCTAATACCAATCCATGCCCGGCACCGGGCAACACCTCGAAGAATTTAGAGTAATTCCCGGGCATTTCAAAATCCCACTCCAAGTATAGGCATTATCCGCTCGGCACCGAATGCTAGGTCATACGCCTCGTGGTTTTTCGTTGGCATAAAAAGCAGTATCCCCTTTCTCACTACCTTCTCCCTATCGCGCGCTACCCCAAACTCGCCGCCAACCCTTCCCGATAACTCGGATACAGCCATTCAATCCCAAGCACTGCCTTGGTCGCGGCATTCGCAACGCGGCGATTTTCCGACCAGAAGGATAGCGCCATGGGCGACATGGCAGCGCGTGCTTCTTCAAAGGGAACCGCCGGCGGTGGCGGCATGCCCAAAAGCCGCGCGGCTTCGGCCATGACTGCGGCGCTATCAGCCGGTTCATCATCCACAAAGTTCAACACGCGGCAGCCAGGTTCAGGCGGGTTGCTGATGGCGGCCATCACGGCATGGGCAATGTCATCGCGATGAATGCGGCTGAAGCTATGGCCGGGTTTTACCACGCGCCGCGCGATGCCCGCGCGCAATTCGGCAAAGGGCGCGCGCCCCGGCCCGTAAATCCCGCCAACGCGGCAAAGATCCAAAGCGGCACTCGCAGGCCGCGCCGCGCGCCAGGCTTCCTCTGCCGCCCGGCGCCTTTGGCTGCGCGGCTGGCCGGGCGCGGGGGGTGTCGCCTCATCCACGGTGCCACCGGCGCGGTCACCATAAACCCCAGTGGTGGAAAGATAGCCGATCCAGCGCTGCTTCCCTGAAGCAAGCGCAGCGGCGTGGCGGCGCAGCACGGGGTCTCCGGCCTCATCTGGTGGTGTGGTGATCAGCCAATAGCTTGCCGCCGCAAAGGCCGGGCCGGCGGCATCGAAGCTGATTACCTCAACCCCGGGCGGTGCCCTCACGCCTTCTGGCTGGCGCGAGGTGCCAATCACGCGCCAACCGGCGGCAGAGGCGGCCTCGGCAACCGCGCGCCCCGCATAGCCCAGCCCGGCAATGATAAGCTGTTTGTTCTGTTCCATGGTTTTTCCGCCACGCGCCATCATAATTCGTTCAGGCTCTAGGGTAGCATGCTAACATTATGGGCGCTCTAGGCTATTCTATAAGCGATGATACAAACGCCCATGAAGCTGATCGGGGTTGCCACCGCGCTTTTGGTTGTGGGCGCGGCGGGCGGTCTGTGGCTTTCGGGTGTGCTTTCCCCTGCTCAACAGGATGCCGCGCTGCCTGTGCCGCCTGAGCCGCCTCGGCTTTCCCAGGCGCCGGAATATGGGCGCTGCCTTGACCTTTTGCTGGTTGATCCCACCGGCGCGCGCGGCTTTGCGCGGGATTGGCATATGCAGGGCGGCGGCGAAGGGGCGGCACAATGCGAAGCCCTTGCACAGCTTAGCCTGGGGGAGGCTGATCCGGCGGCCGAGGCGCTTGAACGCATCGCGGCCCGGAGCGAAGCCGGGCTTGCCGCTCGAGCTGCGGTTTTCGGTCAGGCGGCGGAAGCCTGGCGCGCCGCTGGTAAGCCACAACGTGCGGCAGCGGCGGCGAGCCTAGCGCTAGCGCTCACACCGCAAGACCCGGATTTACTTTTGGAACGCGCCATGGCGCGGCTCGCGCTCAACCAGGAAGCCGCTGCCTTGGCTGATCTTGATCTGGCCGTGGCGCTGGATGCGGATCGGGCCGAGACATGGATTTGGCGCGCCACCGCGCAACGCCGGCTTGAGCAGCTGCGCCCGGCGGAGGACAGCATCACCGCCGCGCTGCGCCTGGCGCCACGCAATGTGGAGGCGCTACTAGAACGTGGCATTCTGCGCCAGCTGCGTGGTGAGGCCGAAGCCGCGCGGCGCGATTGGGAAAGGGTGCTGGAATTGGCCCCAGATAGCGCGACCGCTGATTTGGCAGCACAGAATCTGGCGTTGATCGAGGCCGGGCCGAGCCAAAGGTAAGCTTGCAGCGCGGGCGGCCTCGCGCCATTGTGCGGGCACATTCTTACCGGGCATCACTTCATGTATAGCTTTAATCGCCGGTCTTTTTTGGCGCTGAGCGCTGGGCTTGCCGCAAGCCCAGTCACCCTGCGCGCGCAGGCCGCCTGGCCGGATCGGCCAGTGCGGATCATTTGCGCTTTTCCGGGTGGGTCCACGCCAGACCTCGCGGCGCGGGCCATTGCGCCGCATTTGCAGCAGGTGCTGGGCCAGCCGGTGATTGTGGAAAATCGCGCTGGTGGCGGCGGGCATATCGGCACGGAAGCCGTGGCGCGCGCGACCGATGGCCATACGTTGGGCGTTACCATCGGCGGGCCCGGCAGCACGGCGAAAATTCTGAATCCGGCGCTGGGCTATGACCCGGCGACCGATCTTGCGCCGATCAGTCTTTTGGCGCGGCTGCCCTTTGTGCTGGTGGTGCATCCTTCCGTGCCGGCGCGCACCGCCGCCGAGTTTGTGGCCTTCGCCAAGGCCAATCCTGGCAAGATCAGCTATGCCTCCACCGGGCCGGGCACGCTTTCCCATTTGGTGATGGAAGACCTTGCGGCGTCGCAGGGTTTTGAAGCCGTGCATGTGCCCTATCGCGCTGTCGGTCAGGCGGTGCTGGATTTGGTCGCGGGGCGCATTCAGGCGTTTTTCGCCGCAACCGGCGGCGTGCTGGGCCAGGTGCGTGATGGGTCCGTGCGTGCGCTGGCGGTGACGAGTGCGGAGCGTTTCCCCGCCTTGCCCGATGTGCCGACCATGGCGGAAGCGGGCGTGCCTTCCGATCCTGCCATTGCCTGGATTGGGCTTTTCGCGCCGGCGGGTTTCCCCGCGGATCGCATCGCGCGGCTGGCGGAGGAAACCGGCAAGGCGCTTTCCGTACCCGATCAGCGCCGCACGCTGGAAACCGCAGGCTTCACCGTAGTGGGGAGTGATACGGCGTCATTCCGCACGCTGCTCGCTTCCGATATTGCGCGCTGGGGCGGGCTGATTCGCAGGCTTGGGCTAAAGCCGGAGAGCTGAATCAAAAAATGCCGGCAGCAAGCCCGGCAGCGAAAGCAGTGCCGAGTTCCTCGCAGCGCGCAAGATCGTTTGCGCTAATGATCTTCGGCGCTGCGATGGCTTCGGGCGATTGCGCGCCGGTGATGATGATCAGAGGTTCCGCAATTGGTTTCAGTCGCCAGCCAGTGGCGATGCGCGCAACTTGCCGCGCCGCCCCGGTGCCATCGGACCCAGCGCAAATCATCGTCGCGTAAGGGCGGCCTTGGATCTGATCCAGCAGCGGGTAATAGCAGCGGTCGAAGAAATCCTTCATCACGCCGGCCATACTTGCCAGGTTTTCGGGGGTGGCGAAGATATAGCCATCCGCTTCCAGCAAATCTTCTGGTGCGGCTTCGGCGGCATGCATGCCCGCGACGGCGATATTACTTTCCCCCATGGCGCCTTCAAGCGCTGCTTGCGCCATCTGCCGCGCGCCATCCGTCATGGAATGGTGAATGACCAGAAGTGTCTTCATGCGGATTTAGCGTAAGCACCGCGCTCTTCGGGCAGCAATAGCGTGATGGCCCAACATAGTCCGAGCATCACCGCAGCACCCACCAAAGCGCCCATGATGCCGGCCATTTGATAGAGCAAGCCCGACAGCAGCGTGCCGGCAAAGCGCCCGGCGGCATTGGCGGCATAGTAAAACCCAACATCCTCGGCGGCTTTTTTGGAGCCCGCATAAGCCAGGATCAGATAGGAATGCAGCGAGGAATTCACCGCAAAGGCAAAGCCAAACAGCAAAAGCCCCGCGACCAGCACCAGATCAGCGCGGCCCACATCAAGCCAAAGCGCGGCCATGAGCGCGGGCGGTATCACCGCAAGGCCAAGGCACCAAAGCCGCGCAGCGGGCACTTCCGCGCTCAGCCCGTCGGCGCTGCGTTGGATCAAGGATGGCGCTGCGGCCTGCACCAGCCCATAGCCGATGGTCCAAATGGCGAGGAAGCCACCCACTGCCGCAAAGCTCCACCCCGAGGAATAGAGAAACACGGGCAGCGCCACCACAAACCAGACATCGCGCGCACCAAACAACAGCACACGCGCGGCGGCGAGTAGATTGACGGCGCGATCCCGCGCCATGAATTCGCGCATGGAAGCTGACGCCTTGGCCTTGCCCATCAGTGGCGGCAGGGAGGCCACAACGCCGAGCAACACCAGCGCAAGCAGCCCCGCCATCAACCAAAGCGCCCCCTGAAAGCCCAGCGCTTCCAGCAACACACCGCCCAGGAAAAACCCCACACCCTTCATGGCGTTCTTGCTGCCAGTGAACCAGGCAACCCAACGAAACAGGCGGCCCGAGGCATCGCCGGCTGTCAGCTTGATGGCGGATTTGGACGCGGTTTTGGTGATGTCCTTCGCAATGCCGCAAATGCCTTGCGCCAGCACCACCCAAGCCAGCGCCATGGCCGGCACCCAGCCTGGCGAGAGCGCTGACAGCATCAGGAACCCCGCGATTTGCGCGGCAAGCCCCACCGCCAGCATGCGCGCAATGCCAAATCGTGTGGCAAGCCAACCGCCGACTAGGTTTGCGCCGATACCCGCCGCTTCATACAGCAGGAACAGGAAAGCCAGCGCGAATGGCGAATAGCCAAGCTTGTGGAAATGCAGCAGCACCAGCATGCGCAAGGCGCCATCGGTCAGCGTAAAACCCCAATAGGCAGCGGTGACGATGGCGTAGTTACGCATGTCAGATGCCGTGCGCTTCCATGATGCAGGCCAGATCCACCATGCGGCAGGCATAGCCCATTTCATTGTCATACCAGGCATAGATTTTTGCCATGGTGCCATCCGTCACCAAAGTGGATAGCGCATCTATGATGGAACTGCGCGTATCCCGCGCATAATCGGCGGAAACCAAAGGCCGATCCTCATAACCCAAAATACCGGCAAGCGGGCCTTCTGCAGCGGTGCGGAACAGCGCGTTTAATTCCTCGGCGCTTGTTGCGCGCTGCAATTCAAAAACGCAATCGGTGAGCGAGGCGTTCAGCACCGGTGCCCGCACCGCATGGCCATTCAGCTTTCCCTTTAACTCAGGATAGATCAGCGCAATCGCCGTCGCACTCCCCGTGGTGGTGGGCTGCAAGGACAGCATGGCCGAACGCGCACGACGCAAATCCTTATGCGGCGCATCCGTCACCACATTGGTATTGGTAGGGTCGTGAATTGTGGTGATCTGGCCGTGCCTGATCCCAATCGCCTCATGCACCACCTTCACCACCGGGGCGAGGCAATTGGTAGTGCAGGATGCGGCTGTGACAATCGGATAACGCGCGGGATCATACAGCGCATCATTCACGCCAACCACGATATTGAGGACTGAGGCTTCCTTCACTGGTGCAGCAACAATCACGCGCTTCGCCCCGCGATCAAGATGCCCGCGCAAGGTGGCTTCGGTCAGGAATTTGCCGCTGCATTCCAGCACCAGATCAACGCCTAGATCACCCCAGGGAATCGCCGCTGGTGTCGCGTGTTCCGTGAAACCGATGCGCTTTTCACCAACGTGCAAAGCATCCGCGCCTTCCGCCGCGATGGGCGCGCGCCAACGGCCCTGCACGCTATCGAAAGTCAGCAAATGCGCGGTCGCCGCCGCACCGCCCTTCACTTCATTCACATGCACAATGTCCAACCGATTGGCGCGCCGCGGATCATCCTCGCCCCGTTCCGCAGCACCGAAAGCCGCGCGAAACGCCAGCCGGCCAATGCGGCCCATGCCATTGATACCAACCCTCATGCCCGTGCCCCCGTCATCGGATTGCCCAAAGCTTCAACCCGCGCCTGCAACGCCATGCGATCCAGGGTGGTGAAGGGAAGGCTAATGAAAATTTCCAGCCGGCGCCGCAGCGCCGCATAAAGTTCGTTCAATAGGGTCGCCCGTTCGGCGCCGCCGCCCGAGAATTTCGCAGGGTCCGGCAGGGGCCAGGCCGCGCTGGTGATGGTATCGCCAAAATCCGGGCAGCGCTGGCCTTCCAGCGTATCGCAAAGCGCGATGATGAAATCGAAACGCGGCGCTTCGGTGCCGGCGAATTCTCCCCAGGATTTGGAGCGCAAAGGCGCGACATCATGCCCAAGCGCCTGAAGCTGCGCGAGCACTTCCGGCAGCGGCCCATCGGGCGCGGGCTCAGAACCCGCAGAATAGGCGCGAAAACGCCCCGCACCGATGCGGTTCAAAATGGCTTCCGCCATGATGGAGCGTGCCGAATTACGCGTGCACAAAAACAGCACCCGCAAGGCGCGTCCGGGCGCGGCGATGGGCGCTGTCGCCCCACCCAGAAACCCGACCAAAGCGGCAAAGGCCGCCGGGGCGCTGGCATAGAGCACCTTGCGCCCCTGGCGTTGCGGCTTAATCAGCCCAGCTTCTTCCAGCGCTCGTAGATGGAAGGAAAGCGTGGAAGGCGGCACGCCGAGGGCTTCGGCGATTTCTCCTGCGGGCAGGCCCTCAGGCCCCGCCCCTTGCAGGTTTTGGATCAGGGCCAGCCGGGTGGGTTGGCCAAGGGCGGCGAAGGCCGCGGCGGCGGATTCTGCTTCCATGATTCCAGATTAATCGAAATCATGGCCAGTGTGCGTGAAGCTTTCATGACAGGGCGGGCGCCCTACCAGCCATTCACCCGGTCCCAGACGGCAATCACCTCATCCCCGCCATCCACCACGTAGTAACGGTCATGCGCCGCGACGGTCAGGCAGGTGTGGTTCGGCGCCACGCGTACCAAGGCGCCGATGGGGAGTTCCGCGAAGGGCAGCGGGCCATCGCCGCGCACTTCGCCATGTTCCTGATGGGTGCGCGCGACAATCGCCTCACCGAAGCCCCATTTGCCGTGGCGGTCCAGCATGACCCCAAAACCAAGATCCTTCGGCGCGGCCTGAGTGCTGCGATCCTTGGAAAGCGCAATCCCCCCCGCATCAATCAGCACCGCATTGCGATCCTGCTTGCGGGAAGTCACGGCAGAAAGCACCGTGACCGCGATATCTTCCATACCATGCGTACCGATCTGCCCCTGGAACAAATCACCGAACATATAGACGCCAGCGCGGATATCCGTGATGCCAGCCATGGAATGCCCGTAAAGCGCGGTGGGCGAAGACCCGGCCGAGACAACGCGCGGCGTAATACCCATGCCGCGCAAGCGCTCGGCCGCCAGCACGGCGCCGGCGCGCTCGGCCTCCGCCACCTTGCGCATGCCCTCTTCGTTGCGTTCCGCATAGGAATGCCCGGCATGGGTCATGATGCCAGCGCAGCGTGCCCCCAGGCGTTGCGCAATTTCCGCCAGCGCCGCTGAATCCGGCGCAATGCCGCCGCGGCCCTCGCCGCAATCAACCTCAATCAATGTCGGCAAAATGCCGGAATGGGCAGCAATGGCGCTGGCCACTTCCAGATCATCGGTGATGATCTTCACGTCATTGCCTTGCGCATTGATCGCCGCGATGGCGTCCAGCTTTTGCGGCGTGATGCCCACCGCGTAAATCTGATCGCGATAGCCACCACCGGCGAAATACCGCGCCTCGGCGACTGTGCTGACGGTGATCGGCCCGTGATCTGGCGCGGCCAGCGCCGCAACCGCCAGGCTTTTCGCGGTTTTCATGTGTGGGCGGAGCTTCAACCCGGGATGCCGCGCGACCGCATCCGCCATGCGCGCCAGATTGCGCTTCAGAATGCCGAGCTCCAGCACCAGGCAGGGTGTGGGCAGATCATCCAGCTTCATGGCCAGCGCGCTTCCTTATCAATCGGCAGAACAGGTCTTGGCATATGCTTCCAGTCAAAGCGCGTGAGGATTGGGGAAGTAAGGCCAGGGCAATCCACCTCAATAATCTGTTCATGCTTGAAGAATTCATCGAAGCCGCCACGGAAATGCCCACGGGATTTCACAACCACCGCGCGTGCCTTCCCCACATCCAAGCCGAGATGTTCGAAAAACGCCGGGTCGGCGCATTGCGTGCGAATGGAAATCACCACCACCGTCATGCCGCCAATCTGCAAGGCCGCTGTGGCGCCAAGCGTCATGGTGGTGCCGGCGAAAATGCCACGTCGACCTGTCACGCGGCCATCGGAAAGTGCCACCACTTCCGCATCTGCGCTGAAAGGCTTGCTGAAGGGATCACCGGCGGCAACATCACGGTTAAAGCGCGCGGTGAAGCGCGCACCCTTGCCGAGCTTATGGGCTTCCGCGGCCAAGGCAGGATCATGGATCACGCCCACCAGGCAATCCGGCACACCGGCGCGATGGAAGGTTTCCAGAATCCACATGGTATTGCCGCGCCCACCGCCGCCCGGATTATCCGCGACGTCGGCAAAAGCCAGCGGCACGGGGCTATGCAGTGCCTTTTGCGTGGCATCTTCCAAGCTGGTCAGATTGGCGATGAAGCGCCCGCGCCTTTCCCAAATGGCCGCGGCCAGCCGATCCGCCAGCGATACCGCCGCAGCCTGATCTGTCGCCGTGATGATCACCGCCATGCCATTGAAAGGCGTGTCACCATAGGCAAAGCCACCCATGATGGAGACATTGGCAATGCGCTGATCTTGCGCCGCCCATTCCTGACCGAGGTTGATTACCTCCGCATAAGGGCCTTGCGCAGTGAGCATGGAAACGGTGGGCGCCACAATCGGCAAGCGGCGGAAGGCGCGATGAAAACGCTCACCTGCCAGAAGCCTGCGCATCAGAACAGCACTTTCCGCGCCGCGTTCGCGCATATCCAAATGCGGATTGGTGCGATAGCCGACAAAGACATCGGTTAGCGCCACCATGCGGTCTGAAACATTCCCGTGCAGATCATAGGAACACACAAGCGGCACATCACCTAGAATGTCTCGAATCAACGCCTGCAAACTACCTTCCGGGTCAAGATCAGCGGTTGCCAGCCCCGCGCCATGCAGCACGCAATAAACGCCATCCACACGGCCTTTCAGCGCGGTCAACCCTTCGCGCCATTGCCGCATGAAGCCATCGAAAACGCTTTGTTCCACCGGGCCATTGGGTTCCGCCATAG
>JAPLOJ010000063.1 GCA_026400795.1 Alphaproteobacteria bacterium | reverse complement strand
GGCAGGATTACTTGAATTGGCTGCGCCGCGTGCTGGCCTTGCCGGTGCGAAATGGCGTGGATGCCGGGCGTATTTCTCCCGCGCGCACGGATGATGGTCTGCCCTGCCTTCGGGTCGAAAGCTCAGCCGGGCCTTATCTGGCGCGCAAGGTGGTGCTGGCGACAGGGCAGGAAGGCGTTGGCGAATGGTGGATGCCCGATTTCCTGCGTGCGTTGCCGACGGAAAAGCGTGCCCATAGCGCGGATGAGATTGATTTTGCCGTACTAAAGGGCCGCGTAGTTGCGGTGCTGGGCGCGGGTGCCTCGGCCTTTGACAATGCCGCCATGGCTTTGGAAGCCGGGGCGGCAGAGGTTCATTTGTTCTGCCGTCGCGCTGATCCCATGATCATCCAGCCCTATCGCTGGCTGACCTTTGCGGGGTTTACGCGCCATATGTTCGAAATGCCGGATGAATGGCGCTGGCGCTTCATGTCCTACATTCTTGGCCTGCGCGAGGGTTTCCCGGCCGATACCTATGCGCGGGTCAATGCTTTTCCGAATTTCACTATGCATGTTGGCCGGCCCTGGACCGGGGCCCACGTTGTTGATGGGCGCGTTGAATTGGCAACGGCGCGCGGTGCCTTTCAGGCCGATTATGCGATTTGCGGCACGGGTGTGCGCATGGACCCTGCGCTGATCCCAGCACTTGGCGACTGCGCGGATAACATTGCGCTTTGGGCGGATCGCTATACGCCGCCGGCTGAAGAAGCCAGTGAACGGCTTGGGGAGTTTCCCTATCTGGCGGCTGATTATGCCTTTGTGGAAAAGCGGGCGGGTGAGACTCCCTGGATTCGCGATATCCATCTATTCGGCATTGGCACTACCATGTCCTTCGGTCCCGCTGGGTCTTCCATCAATGCCATGACAATGGCAGCGCCGCGCTTGGCAGCGGGGGTGACGCGTGGCTTGTTCGAAGCCGATCTGCCACGGCTTTATGGCGATTTGCGCAGCTATGACATTCCGCAAGTGGTGCTTGACCCGAGCCGAATCGCGGCGGAGTGACTGGGTCGCGACGCAAAAAACCCGCCCAGGCCAATGACCGGGGCGGGTTCTTCAAAGCGATTCTGAAAGCCGCGCGTTTCAGAATTTCCAGGTAAGCGCTGCCATCACACGATTGTCGCAGATTTTCAGATCAAGGCATTCCTTCTGGCTGATGTCGGTGCCGTAATAGCCAACAGAGACCGAAAAGCCCGCGGCGATTTCGCGCTGCAGGAAGATGCCATAGGCAAGGTAATCCGGCGCGCCGAAGCGGTTATTGCGTTCGATCCACTGGTGGCCAAGACGGCCTGACAGCGTCACATCAAACACCGGCGATTTCCAATCAAAGCCACCTTCAAGCCACACGCCCGTCCCAGAGCTACCAAAGAAATCCGGCGAATAGGCCGCAGTGCCGAGCAGCGTCACCGCGTCAACTTCGTAGGAGAGCTTCATCACACCTTCAGCAAAGGCTAGATCATATTGGTTGGATGCAGCGGTATAGCCGGGGTAGGAATAATAGACGCCGCCGATATCAACCTTGAGGCCGCTCAGTTCAAAGCGAAAGCCCGCAAGCCCATCCACTTCCTGGCGCGCATCGGTGCCGGCGAATGTAACATTGCTGACGAAGCCACCAACGTAAAAGCCACTTTCATGGGAAAGTTCCAGGCTGCCCTGTACGGCCGGGCGATTGCGGGTCTGGCTGATGTTGCGGAACATGTAATCGGTCTGCCCAACGGCCGAGCCGGTCACCGAAAAGCCATTGCCGAGTTCGACTTGAGCAAGTGCAGGGGTTGAAACGAGGCCGAGCGCGAAACCCAGCGCCATAAGTTTTTTCATCATCCAAAACTTTCCTTTCGCAAAGAGGTTGCACTGATGACTGAATGATTTCGTCTTCATTGTGCTGCGAAGTTCAGTTTAGGGGAGAATGTTTTTCGAGCGTTTAACGCAACGCAGACAAAATGTGCTTTTGAAATGAGCAAGTATTTCGATTCAGATAAAAACCTCCGCAATTCTTCTGATAGGCGGAGCTAGAATTACCAATAAATTACAGTAAATTCACTCAAATTCGGGCCTGCAAAAAATATCGCAGGCCCGATCCTGAAAATCTCAAGCAGCCGGCAGCGGCATGGTCCTTTTGCGCCAGGCGGAAGCCTGCATGGCGGATGATTTCACATGCACCAGCACCGGGCGATCGGTGATGGCGAAGGCCTCGGCCAGGGCGCCTTCAATCTGATCTTCCGTCTCAATGGAAACCGCCGCGGCGCCAAAAGCCTTGGCCCAGGCGACGAAATCCGGGTTGGAAAGTCGGATCGCGGCATCATAGGCGCGGCCCGGATAGCGGCCTTCATGATGCATGCCGATGGTGCCGTAGCAGGAATTATCGGACAGAATGATCACCGGCGCGACACCTTCGCGCACGGCGGTCGCGATTTCATTCCCCGTCATCAAAATCCCGCCATCACCCACGAAAGCGACCGCGCGCTTGCCCTTGCGCCGCAGTGATGCCGCGACTGCCATTGGCACCGCGGCACCCATGGCGCCGACCACGGAAGCAAGGAAACACTGCGTCTGCCGGAAGGGGAAATAGCGATGCAGGAAGGACGAGAAATTCCCGGCATCCGACGTAATGGCCGCGTCACGCGGCACATGCCGCGCCGCCGCCGCGCAGACCGCGCCGAAATTCACGCCATCTTCCATCTTGTCCCATTCGGGGGCCAGCAATTCGCGGTGAATGGCATTTAGGCCAGAAACCCAACGCTTGCGCGCCTCACTCGCTTCCGGGGCATTGCGCGCGAGCAAGCCACGAATGACCGCCAGCGGATCAGCCGCAATCGGCAAATCCACGCGCCAGACGCGGCCAATTTCATTCGCATCTGGCCAGACCTGCACCATGGTTAGCTGCGGTTCGGGTGCCGCGGGGAAGCTATAGGATTGGCTGATCGAATCCGACATGCGTTCGCCAAGGCAGATCATCAGATCGGCCTTTTTCATTTCCTCGATCAGCGGCTTTGGCACGCGAATGCCCATATAGCCGCCGTAATTCGGATGATCGGCATCAAACAGATGCGGGCGGCGATGGGTTGGGCTGATCGGCAGCGTCCAGGCCTCAGCCAGGCGGTTCAATTCGGCGGAGGCAGCCTCGCCATGCGTCGCGAGCGCACCGCCCACCAGCACCAGCGGGCGTTCAGCATTGGCAAGCAATTCCGCAAGCTGATCCAAATCCTCAGCGCGCGGGCCGGCCATGGGCATGGCGCGCGGCTTCACCACCGGGCCTTCCGCGGGCGCATCGAAAATATCCTCAGGCAGGATCACCGCGACGGGGCCGGGGGTGCCGGATTCGGCCAAATGGAAGGCGCGCGCAATCGTCTCGCTCGCCTGGATCGGTTCTAGGACTTCGAAGACACCTTTGGTGATGTCGGACAAAAGCCGAGAATAATTCTGTTCCTGCAGCGCAAGCCGCCCAATATCCTTGCGTTCCACATGGCCGATCAGAATCACCAGCGGCGTTGCATCATGATAGGCCGTGTGCAGCGCGATCATGGCATTAGTCGCCCCCGGCCCGCGCGAGACCAGCGCCACGCCAGCACGGCCATTGCGCATGCGCCCATCAGCGGCGGCCATGAAGCCCGCACCACCTTCATGCCGGCAGACCACCAGATTGATGCCCGGAAAATCGCTCAGCGCATCAGTGAGGCCAAGATAGCTTTCCCCCGGCACGCAATAGATGATGTCAATGTCATGGGCCGCGAGGCTTTCGGCCAGCATATAGCCGACTGTCTTGGTCATGGGTCTCTCTCCTATCCTGTCTTATTCTGCCCGAATGCCAAGCTGTCGAATGACAGCTTCGAAATTCATGCGATACTCCGCCAAAACCTGTCGGAAAGCATCCGGGCCGGCGAAGAAGGCCTCGGTTCCGATATTGGTCAGACGCTCATGCGTGTCTGGCTGAGCGGCGATTTGTTCCACGGCGCCTGCAATTTGCGCGATGATGGCGGGTGGCGTGGCCGCCGGCGCCATTAGGCCGATCCAGCCGGTATAATCATAGCCCGGCATATCGGCGGCCTCCGCCAGCGGTGGGATATCAGGCGCCAAGCGACTGCGCCGCCCACTGGTAGACCCATAGGCCTTGAGCTTGCCTTCGCGGATCAGCGTGCCGGAAGCGGCCAGCGTTTCGATGGCGAAATGCACCTGGCCACCAAGCACAGCCGCCATGGCAGGGCCGCTGCCCTGATAGGGGATATGCAGCGCATCCACATTGGCACGAGCGAGGAACAGTGCGGTCAGCACATGCTGCGATCCCGCCGCGCCGGAAGACGCATAGGTGTATTTGCCGGGATTGGCGCGCAGCAAAGCCAGCAGGGCGCGCGCATCGGGTGGCGGGAAATCTGCGCGCGCGACCAGGATGTAGGGTGAGCCCGAAAACCGCGCGACCGGCGCCAGATCGCGGTCAACATCATAAGGCGTGCGATGGATCAGCGGGCCCAGGCTGATCGGGCCGATGGACGCGGCAAGCAGCGTATGACCATCCGGCACGGCTTTCGCGACGATATCCGTACCGATGCTCCCCCCCGCACCGGGGCGATTTTCCGGCACAATCGGCTGGCCCAATCTTTCCGAAAGCCGTTGCGCCATCAAGCGACCAACCTGATCTGTCGCCTGACCAGGCGGCCAGGGTACCACCAGGCGAATGGGGCGCGATGGCCATGTCTGCGCCATGGCTGGCCTGATCAGAAATGGCAGCCCTGCCAAGCCAAATGTGCGACGGTTGATCATGATGCGTTCCCTCAGCCCAACCATATCCTGACGCATTGGTGCGCGAGTGCAAGCGGGCTTGCCGACGCAAGACCTATTGCGGCTTGATCCCGGCAGCCCGCGCCAGCGCGCCAAGCGTTGCCAATTCGCGGCTGATAAAAGCGGTATATTCGGCGGGCGTCCATGGCGGGGGTGCGCCGCCCAAATCCTCAAGCTTTGCGCGTGTTTCGGGTTCGGCGAGCATGGCCTGGGTTTCGCGCGTCAGCCTCGCCAGAATAGGCGCAGGTGTCGCAGCGGGGGCGGAAATGCCGAACCAGGCCGCCGAGACCACATCAAGCCCAGCTTCGCGCATGGTGGGCAAATCAGGAAATAGCGGCGAACGGGTTTCGCTCAACAGCGCCAAGGCGCGGAGCGACCCGCCGCGCATATGCCCAACCGCGGAAGGCAGGCTATCAATAATGCCGGGCACAATACCGGCAATCACATCCGTGAGCGCCGGACCAACACCGCGATAAACTACAGAGCGCACCTCAACCCCCAGCGCTTGGCCAAGCCGCACGCCGGCCAAATGGGAGGAGGTGCCAATGGCCGCCACGGCGAGCGTCAATTCACGCTCTCGTCGGCCCAATTCCAGATATTCCTGGATATTGCGCGCGGGATGGTTGCGCGTGACCAGCAGGGCAGGGGGTGTGCGTGACAGCAACGCGATATGCGCGAAATCCGCCATCGGGTCATAGCCGATATTCGGATAGATCGCGGGCGAAACGCCATGCGAGGTGGAAGATGACACCAGCAGCGTATGCCCATCAGGCTCCGCCCGCGCCACCAATTGCGCGCCAAGCGTCGCCCCCGCGCCGGGGCGGTTTTCCACCAGCATGGGCTGGCCAAGCCTGGGGCCAAGTTTCTCTGCCGCCAGCCGGCCAACAACATCCGTTGTGCCACCAGGCGCAAAAGGCACAATCAACCTGATGGGGCGGGACGGCCAAGCGGGTGCCTGCGCCTGCGCTGCCATAGGCAGCAAGGGCAACGCCAAAGCAAGACGACGCGGTATCATATCCAGCTTCGGCGGCGCCCGCATCACCTCAACCCTTCTTCTTGCGGGCTTCCCATTCATCCAGATCAATGCGGGGGATTTCGATACGGTCCGTGGTGCGCGCATACCAGCCGCGCCCATGCATGCGCCCAACCAGGTCGAGCTTCGGCGTATCAATGTAGTATTTCGCCGGATCCATCACGCAATCATCCTGCACATACATGCCAACCACCTTGCCGAGCACAATGATATGCCGGCCCGCTGGGACGAATTGGAAAATCTCGCATTCCAAAGAAACCGGGCTTTGCGCAATGCGTGGCACGGCAACCTTGGTGGAAGGCGCAGTGGAAAGCCCCGCTTCGGTGATTTCGCTGACGCCAGGCGGGAAATCCACGGCGGTGATGTTCATTTTCTCGGCCAGATCAGCAGAGACCATATTCACCACGAATTGCCCCGTTGCTTCGATATTCGCGACCGTATCCTTCAGCGCCCCAGGCGCGCGCGGACCGCAGCCAAAGCCCACCACCACGGGATTGTCGGAGAAGGCGTTGAAGAAGGAATAGGGCGCGGCATTCACAACGCCATCCTGGTCCTTCGTGACCACCCAGGCCACCGGGCGCGGCACCACGGTGGACACCACCAGCTTATAGGCCTGGTCAAAGGGGATTTTCGCGAAATCGAAATTCATCGGGTGCTTCCTTGGTGTTGAGAGCGAAAGATCAGACGACGCGATGCGGGGGCGAAATGCCCTGGATCAGCACAGCGGCGAGGTTTTCAATGCAGCGCATGCCCATGGCATGGCGCGTTTCGATGGTGGCGGAACCGAGATGCGGCAGCAGCGCCACATTCTCAAGCGCCATATAGCCCGGATGCACGCGCGGTTCGCCATCATAAACATCAAGCCCGGCAGCGCGGATATGGCCGGATTTCAGCGCGGCGATCAGCGCTTCATCATCCACCGAAGGACCGCGGCCGGAATTGATGACAATGGCGCCCTTTTTCATCTGCGCCAGGCGTTCAGGGTTCAGCCATTTGCGCGTGCCCTCGCCGCCCGGGACATGCATGGAAAGCACGTCAATCGTGGCCAGGAAGCCGGCATCGGTTTCGTGGAAAATGGCACCCTGTTCGATTTCCGCCGGCAAGCGCTGCATGTCGCGGTAGTGGATTTCCATCTGCACGCCGCGCGCCATGGCGGCCAATTCGCGGCCAATGCGGCCAAAGCCCAAAACGCCAAGCTTCTTGCCTTGTAGGGTCACGCCCATAAGCTGCGTTGGCGCCCAGCCCTCCCACTGCCCGGCGCGGACCAAACGCTCGCCTTCGCCGGCGCGGCGGGCGGCCATCAGCATCAGGGTGAAGGCGCATTCGGCGGTCGCGAAGGAAAGCACTTCGGGCGTATTCGTCACGGCAATGCCGCGCGCGCGCGCGGCATCAATGGCAATATGGTCAAAGCCGACGCTGAAGGTCGCAATCACTTTCACGCTTTCCGGCAGAGCATTGATGGCGGCGGCGTTCATCGCATCGCCAGCGGCGCAGAGGATGCCAGCCGCCCCGCAGGCCTTGGCGCGGGCAGCGACCTCGGTGCCGTCGCGGCCCCAGAGCGCGTCCTCAGGGTTCAGCCTGGCGTCGAAGACTTCGGCGAGCCGCGCCTCAATGGCCTCGGGCAATTTCCGGGTGACGAGAATGACTGGCTTGGCCATGAGGGGTTTCGCTCCGCTGGTTTAGACGGGCCGCACCATGGCCCGGCTT
>JAPLOJ010000093.1 GCA_026400795.1 Alphaproteobacteria bacterium | reverse complement strand
GATCCAGCACAATGCCATGCGCGTCCCAGACGAAATCCTGATAACCGATGACGGGAACGGGGATATCATCCAGGCGAATTTCCACCCGATGCTGATGCTGCCCCTCAGGCGGGCTGGTCGGCACCCCATATTGGCGCAGCTCCGCCAGCGCCATTTCGACAATGGCCGGAATGGCCTCGCGTTCCTTGGCGCGATTTGGATCGGCGGAAAGCGCCGACAGCCGATCAAATTCCGCGAGCGCTGCCGCCTGGCATTCCGCCACTGGCAAGGCCGAATCGAATAGGCCGAGCGACACGCCATGTTCGGCCGCCGTGCCGCGATACGCTGCCGCGCCAACCGGCGCACGACGACGCAACAGTTTTTCCACCACCCAAAGCGCGGGCGCGGCGGCATAGAGATTGAGGCTGGTCGCTGAGAGATGCTCAAGACCATGCAAGGCAAAGCCGTTCATGCCTGCATCTCCCGCTCGGCAGGCGGAAGGCCGCGCCCGAGCAATTCAAGCCAGACATGCAAGGGCACCACCACAAGCGGTGCGGTACGGTCACGCCAGAGAAACAGCGCATCATGGCTGCCAAGCCAGCGTTCCAGCGTCTTGAAACCTTCGCCATCGCCGCGTGCCTTGACTTCGGCCACCAGGGGCGGTTCGGTCGTTCCGCGCGCATAGATGTCAATGTCAGCGCCATTACTGCGATAGTGCGTGGCACCGGATAACGGGACACGTTCCGCAGCGATGCCGCTTTGCTTGTGGATCTCCACCAGCGCGCGTTCGCGCCGAAGGCCTTTGTCGCGTGAGGGCTTACCCATTGTGGGGCCCGCCCTTGGCCAGGACCAGTTTCGCCTTGCCCAGATTGGCAGACCGATCAGCAGACGCATCGCTATTGGTGCGGGTGCGACCGATGGAGCCAAGCTCGGTTAGCAGGCGTTCATCGACTGGCTTGCCGGTCATGCGCGCGGCGGCTGCGACGCCGGCCCAATGCCGGGCGGGGATGCCCCGGCGGCGCCAGGCGCGGACCGTGACGGCCTCGACATCGAGCGCGATGGCGAGTTCGGTGGCGCTGCGCCAGAGGTTGATGACTTCCGCGAAATCACGCGGCATTTGCGGGGTATGGGGGCGCGAAGGGTGCTGGCGCATTGTCTCCTCGGGGGGGCGAGACGGGTTGGGTGGCCAACAGATACATAGAGTCGCGCTACTAAAACAAGACTTGTTGTATATTTTTCTTTCTGCTACATAATGGCGCAGTAAACGCTACAAGATGCAACGCAATGGACACCATCGCAGAACGCCTGCGCCGCTTTCGGGAGGCCAAAGGCATTGATTCCGGGGCAGAATTGGCCCGCCTCGCCGGCGTGCCAGAGGCGACTTATCGCGCCTATGAAAGCGGCCGCCGCCCCCTGACGGCGCGTGCCGCGCGCGAGCTTGCCGTGCCGCTTGGTATCTCCTGGCAGCTGCTTTTGTTCGGCAAGGAGCCGACCGAGGGCGGCATTGCTATCAATACGCCCGAGGAAGCCGCGGCGATGCTTGGTCAGCGCGTGCGCCGCAAACCCATGTCGTCCCGCGTGCCGGCTTACACTGGGCCTACCGAGGTCGAGCTGGTGAATATGGCGGGTGACAGCTACGCGCTGCTGCCCGTTTATGATGCTGCCGCCTCTGCAGGGCCTGGCTTGGAAATTGACCGTGCCTCGGTGATCTACCGCATTGCCTTTCGCGAGGATTGGATCCGCAACGTGACGCGCGCCCCGCTGGAGCAGTTGGGCGTCATCACCGTGGATGGGGATTCGATGGAGCCGACGCTGCGTACCGGCGATACAGTGCTGGTGGATTTCGGACAGAACCAGCCGGGCGACAAGGATGGCATTTACGTCATCCGTACCGGGAATGGGCTGCAGGTGAAGCGCTTGCAGGTGGAGCTTGGACGCTCGGCGCGGCTGACGGTACTGTCGGACAACCCAGCCTATCAGCCGCAGCGCAATCTGAGCCCCGAGGATATTCAGGTCATTGGCCGGGTGATTTGGCTGGGGCGGCAGGTCGGATCCTGATTGCTGGCTGCTTGATTTTGTAGCGCTACAAACTAGCACTCCCCAAGCCTTCTTGTGCTGCGTATTGTCGCGCTATGCAGCGTGACACATCGACACCCAACCCCCACCTTCCGCCGCACCTCCGCGAGGTCTGCGACATCCTCGCCCGCGGCTTGCTGCGGCTCCGCAGCCGCACTGCCGAGAAAGCTGCTGGCCGTGGAGAGCGGTTGCTACACTTCTCGGCGCCACAGCGCCTGCATGCGAACCCGACCAAACGGAGAGACGCATGACGCACAAAACCAAATCCAAATCGGCCGCGACGTCAACATTCACCGCCCCCGCCATTCCGACCGCCGATGTGCTTGGCAGGCTCGCCGCGCTCAAGACAGCGGCGATCCCCGCATTGAAGCAGCAATGGCGCGAGCTTTTTGGCGCGGAGCCGCCGCCTTATAATCGTCGCTTTCTGGAAAGCAGGCTCGGCTACCGCATTCAGGAATTAGCCTATGGCGGCCTGAAGCCGGAAACACTGGCGCGGCTTGAAGTGTTGGGCCAGCAATTCGACGGCGGCAAAATCACTATCCGCCGCATGCGCGGCGACGACAGGCCGATCGCCGGCACGATGCTGATCCGCGAATACCAAGGCGTTGAGTACGTGGTGACCGTGACGCGCAATGGCTATGAATATGCGGGCCAGCCCTACAAATCGCTCTCGGCCATTGCGCGCGCCATCACCGGCACGCGCTGGAATGGGCGCGTATTCTTTGGGCTGCGGTCTAGTCGGGGCCTCGCCGCATGAAGCGCGACACAAAGCCGGTCAATGCAACGTCCGCCGCCACGCGCAAGCTGCGCTGCGCGGTCTATACGCGAAAGTCGAGCGAAGAAGGGCTCGACATGGAATTTAACTCCCTCGACGCGCAGCGCGAGGCCTGCGAGGCATTCATCGCAAGCCAGCGGGCCGAGGGATGGGTGCTGGTGCACGACCGCTATGATGATGGTGGTATTTCTGGCGGCACGCTCGAACGCCCGGCGCTCAAGCGCATGATTGCCGATATCGAGGCAGGGCTGATTGACGTGGTGGTGGTCTATAAGATTGACCGCCTGTCACGATCGCTGATTGATTTCACCAAGCTGGTTGAGGTGTTTGATGCGCATAGCGTGACCTTTGTGTCCGTCACGCAATCCTTCAATACCACGACAAGCATGGGGCGATTGACGCTGAACATACTGCTGTCCTTTGCGCAATTCGAACGCGAGGTGATTGGCGAGCGCATCCGCGACAAGGTGGCAGCATCGCGCAAGCGGGGCATCTGGATGGGTGGCTTTGTGCCGCTTGGCTACGACGTGCGCGACCGGAAGCTGCTGGTAAATGAGGCTGAGGCCGTACAGGTGCGCCGGATTTTCCAGGGCTTTGCGGAGTTGGAATCGTGCATGAAGCTGGTTCACGCGCTGCGCGCCGAAGGCGCCACCACCAAGCGCGGCAAGCCCCTGAACAAGAACGACATCTATCGCATTCTGACAAACCGCGTTTTTCTGGGCGAGGCCGTGCATAAGGGCAATTCCTATCCCGGCGAGCATGACGCCATCATCACGCAAGCGCAGTGGGACGCGGTACAGGCCATCCTAAAGGTCAACCCGCGCATCAGGATCAACCGGTCGCGAAACACCACCGCACCATTACTGCGCGGCTTGATCTTCGACAGCGATGGTAACGCCATGTCGCCGTCCCATAGTCGCGGCCGCAGCGGAAAGCGGTACCGCTACTATGTCAGCCAGGCTTTGCTGAAAGGCCCCATGCAGGAAAGGCCAGCAATCGCGCGGCTGCCGGCTGGCCAGCTTGAAACCGCAGTGACCGACCAGGTTCGCGCGCTGCTGCGTCAGCCCGAAATGCTGGTCGGCACCTGGCGGGCGGCACGAGGCATGGCGCCGGAGGTCACGGAGCAGGAGGTGCGGCTGGCGATGGAACGGATCGAGCCCCTGTGGGACGAGCTATTCCCAGCCGAGCGAACGCGCATCGTGCGGCTGCTGGTGGAACGGGTCGATGTCCGGGCCGAGGGGGCGGCGGTGCGGTTGCGGCTGGACGGACTTGGCGGCTTGGTCCGCGACCTTACCGCCCAGGGGGTGGCAGCATGAGTGAGGCAGCGCAGACCCTGACCGTGGTCATCCCGCTTCAAGTAAAGCTACGCGGCGGGCGGAAGACCATGATCACGAACGGCGTCATGGCGCTGGAGGGACGGCAGGATATCACTCTGATCAAGGCCGTGGCCCGGGCATTTCGGTGGCGGGGGATGCTGGAATCCGGGGCCTTTGCCACCATCAACGAATTGGCGGCGGCGGAGAAGATCAACCCGTCTTATGTCTCGCGGGTGCTGCGGCTGACGTTGCTGGCGCCCGACATCGTCGAGGCGATCCTGGACGGGCGGCAGCCGAAGGGGGTGACGCTGCCGGGGCTGCTTGAGCCGTTTCCCGTGGAATGGATACAACAGACAGGCTGCCCACTGCCGTGACCAGCGCCGCTTATCGGCGGCCCGGCGACGCGCGGCGGCAATTGTCTCGGGCGCTTCCATCGGGCTAGGCTTTTCATCAACGCCATAGACCGGAACAGAGCATAGAAAGCGCCATGCCGTCTCATCTCTCCAGTCTCACCCTGGCTCTGCTAGTCGCGCTCACGTGCAACGCAGCGGCCCAATCGGCCAGAGAGCGCCCACTGGTCATCGCCCATCGCGGTGCCAGCCAATACTTGCCCGAACACACGATGGAGGCCTATCGCCTTGCCATCCGGCAGGGCGCCGATTTCATCGAACCCGACCTGCTGCTAACCGCAGATGGCATCGCGGTGGCCCGCCACGACCGCGCGCTCGGCGCGACCACGAATATCGCATCCCACCCCACCCTGCCGAGCAACATCGACCAAATCACGTTCAGACAGTTGCAGGGCCTGCAGGCCATCTCTCGCGGGGGCGCGGCCTATGCGCCACCCGGAGCCGGTCCGGCAGGCTTGCAGGTGCCAAGCTTCGCCGAGGTGCTGGACGAGTTGCGCGCACTCCACGCATCCACCGGGCGCATCGTGGGTGTCTATCCAGAGGTGAAAACCATCGGCCAGGGCCTCAACAGCTACAACCGCGCTTTGGCGGATGCGATGCTGGCCGAGCTTGCTCATCCCCGCCATGGCAGGCTGTTCGACGGCCGCCGCGGTAATGTCATTCTTCAGTCTTTCGATGGTGAGGTGGTGGCCTACCTCTCGCGCCAATCATCGTTGCCGGTGGTGCAGCTTTCCGCGCAATGCCCGGCCAGGGCAGATATCCCGGCGATTGCCGCGCGCGCTGATGGCGTCGGCACCCAAGCTGCCCAAGCTGATACGGATTGCCTGCAAAGGCTGCGCGAGGCGGGGTTGTTCGTGCATGTTTATACCCTGTCCAACGCCAATCCCGACCTGCACGCGACGATGTTCCGCAACGGCGTGAATGGCGTGTTCACGAACGCCCCCGACACCGCCATCGCCCAGCGCGAGCAGGCGCTGCCAGGTGCCCCGCCGCGCGAGTGGGTCGCCCCGGCGCGGCGCCGCCGCGACTGATGCCGCGGCGGGCATGGTCGAGGCGATCCTGGACGGGCGGCAGCCGGGCGGGAGTGCCGGTGGGATGGGGGGAGCAAACGTTCTAGCAGCCGTCCTGCATGCCACCTATCCTGCTCTTGCTAATCTTCAAGAAAGCCGATGCGATGGCCGAACAAAATTAAGTATCAATGCGCTCCATAGCACCGTATTTATTAGTTATCCAGGCAGTGAAGATGGCTATTCTGGCCCCTCTTGGCGCCGAACGGAGTGCAAAAATGGAAAACGCAGGAACAACTACGGTCACCGACCAATCGCCGCAGCCACACAAGCTAACCAGCAGAGAAATTGAAGCCGCTAATCGCGCGGAAGCGACCGCACTCCTGATTCGGGCAGGATTCAGAGTTTATCGGCCCGAGGCGGATGTTCACGGAGAAGACCTCGTAGTCCGCGAGCCAGGAGGCAAGCTATCCGCAGTGCAACTTAAGGGGCGCCCCACCGTCGAATGGGCAAGGTACGGTTGCCGAGAAATTTTGATGCTTTTTCCTGACCCAAAACCCCCAGGTGCTAACCGTGACTGGTTTCTGGTTGGCCACGATGAATTTTTCAAATGGGTAGAGAAAAAGCATGGGGCTTCGCCGAAATGGGATAGATCTTGGAGCTACCCGAAAATTGGGAAGGAACTGAGGGCATTTCTTGAAAACCACAGCCACCGTAGTTGGGCCAGGGCAGGCAATGGCTGCAAAGCGACCTCGTAAAAAACACGAAAGTTGGCTATTTCGGCGTGCTATCCGGATACCAGGGTAGAAATATCTGTCCCCCGATTCTGCGCATCCTCCCAATCGGCATAGGTCCTGCCATCTGGCAATTTCCAAACAACACGCCCATTGGCGCTCGCCCCAGTCACGACGGCGGCGGCGGCAGACGGCGAGGAAAAAGTGTATTCCGTCTCAAATACGAGATGATCCTGCATCGGCTTCAGTACGCCCCGGTCCTGCAGCATCTGGCGCATTGCCACAGTCCCCTTCGGAATAGTCGGAGTCGTCCGGAGGCGAGCCTTGGATCCGCTGGTCACAATGATCTCACCCGAGGCACCAATCTTCATCTCGGCGTCGAACCCTTCCCCTCGGAAGGAAAAGCGCTCGGCTGCAGCAGGGCTGGGTGGTGGCGGCGCCTCAGCAGCCTGCGCCGGCGACGCAACCGGCCCGCGCACGACCTTGAACAGGTCCCACCCCAAAGCCCCGACGAGAGTCTTGGTCTGATCAATGAACTCATCCATTGCCACCCGATCCGGCAGCGGCAGCTTGCCCGCATCGTTGGAAGGGCGGTTGGCATTGGGCAGCGTCCACCTGGGATTGTCACTCACCGCCCGGATCAGAGACGCTTCCACGTAGCGGGCGTGGCTTTTGGTTAGGTTTTCGTCCTTACTCACAAGCACGACCGTATCGTTCCAGAAGCTCCGGGCCGAATCGGCGCTATGGGTCGCCAGCCTGCCGCCGACCCCTTCGGATTCACCAATGTAACCAAGCAGCCGCCCAGGCTCAGTCTCATCAGCACCTATCAGCACATAGACCCCAGGCCGCTCAATCTCGAGAAAGGTATCCCTCACGCGCCGCAACTGATTACGGCGAAAGGCAATGGCCTGGATGGTGGACATAGCGATCTGGGCCATCTTCACGCCGTCGGGGTCGCCGTCCGGCAGAAAGATGTTGATTGAGCGGGCTTTCATATCGAAACACTATCACCACCGATGATGGAAGCGAAACAGTCTGGCCGGCTGGCCCAGGCGCAGCCTGCCCGCAGGAAGCGCCCAGCCACCGCCAAAAATCACTACCGAACGGCAGAAATGATTGAAAAAATTGCAATAATGTCCGACCTTGCGCCTATGAACTCGGATTTCCACAGCCAGCCAACCATGCGGCCACCGTCACATGCGCTCCCTATTCAGATTCCCCCTAAGCCTAAGTTGTTCTAGGTAACGACCATGAGCGCCCCCACCAATGACGATTACCAGCTTGCCGAGGCAGCCCCCTCCGCCGTCCGTGAGGACGCCATCGAATTCGGCTTCATCGGCACCCTCCAGGGCCTGAAATACGAATATCGGAAGGACATCCGCGACCGCGCCGCGCTGGAGCGGAACTTTCGCGAAAAATTCGAAGCCCTGAACCGCGTCAAGCTCACCGATTCCGAATTCGCGCGCCTGCTGGACGAAATTGTCACCCCCGATGTTTTCACCGCCGCCAAGACGCTCCGGGAGATCAACGCCTTCACCCGAGACGACGGCACCCCCCTGAACTACACCCTGGTGAATATCCGGGACTGGTGCAAAAACACCTTCGAGGTCGTCAACCAGCTCCGCATCAACACGAACAACAGCCACCACCGCTACGATGTGCTGCTGCTCATCAACGGCGTGCCCTGCGTGCAGGTTGAACTGAAGACCCTCGGCATTAGCCCGCGCCGCGCCATGGAGCAGATTGTCGAATACAAGAACGACCCTGGGAACGGCTACACCCGGTCTCTCCTCTGCTTCATCCAGTTGTTTATCGTGAGTAACCGCGATCGCACCTTCTACTTCGCCAACAACAACGCGCGGCACTTCGCCTTCAACGCTGACGAGCGCTTCCTGCCCATCTATGAATTCGCGGATGAGGCCAATAAGAAGATCACCCACCTGGACGACTTCGCCGCCCGCTTCCTGCAAAAATGTGATCTCGGTCGGACCATCAGCCGCTACATGGTCCTGATCCAGAGCGAGCAGAAGCTCATGATCATGCGGCCCTACCAGATCTATGCCGTGCAGCAGATCGTGAGATGTATCGAAGACAACGCGGGCAACGGCTACGTCTGGCACACCACCGGCAGTGGCAAGACCCTGACATCCTTCAAAGCCTCCACGCTGCTCAAACTCAATGACAATATCCACAAATGCCTATTTGTCGTGGACCGCAAGGACCTTGATCGCCAAACCCGCGAGGAATTCAACCGCTTCCAGGAAGGCTGCGTCGAGGAAAACACCAATACCGCCGCCCTTGTCCGCCGCCTTCGCTCAGAGGATTACGCGGATAAGGTCATCGTCACCACCATCCAGAAGCTTGGCCTGGCGCTGGATGAAGGCAGCAAGCGCAACACGCAGCGCAAGCGGAACGACCAACCCACTTACAAGGAATTGCTGGAGCCACTGCGGGACAAGCGCATCGTCTTCATCTTCGATGAATGCCACCGCTCCCAGTTCGGCGCGAACCACCAAGCCATCAAGGAATTCTTCCCCCACGCCCAGCTTTTTGGCTTCACCGGCACGCCCATCTTCGACAAGAATGCAACCTTGCAGAAAATCGAGGACGAGCAGGCTTCCATGCGCACCACGCAGGACCTTTTCCAGAAGGAACTGCACGCCTACACCATCACCCACGCTATCGAGGACAAGAACGTCCTGCGCTTCCATGTGGATTACTTCAAGCCGAAGCAGGACGCGGGCGAACAGGCCCCCAGGCCGGGCGAAGCCATCGCCAAAAAAGCGGTCATCGAGGCCATCCTTGCCAAGCACGACACCGCCACTGCCGGACGCCGCTTCAATGCCATTCTGGCAACCGCATCCATCAATGAAGCGATCGACTACCACGGCCTGTTCAAGACCATGCAGGCGGAAAAGCAGGCCGCCGACCCTGAATTCAGGCCGCTGAACATCGCCTGCGTCTTTTCGCCGCCCGCCGAGGGCGACAAGGACGTATCCCAGATTCAGGAAGACCTGCCGCAGGAAAAGGCGGATAATGAGGAAGACCCTGAAGGCAAGAAGGCCGCGCTGAAGAACATTCTGGCCGACTATAACGGCCGCTACGGCACCAACCACAAGATCAGCGACTTCGACCTGTATTATCAGGATGTTCAGAAGCGCATAAAAGACCAGCAATGGCCGAATGCGGACTACCCTCAGGCGCAGAAGATAGACATCACCATTGTGGTGGATATGCTGCTGACGGGCTTTGATTCCAAATACCTGAACACGCTTTATGTGGATAAGAACCTGCGCCACCACGGCCTTATTCAGGCCTTTTCCCGCACCAACCGGGTGCTGAACGGCACCAAGCCCTATGGCAATATCCTGGACTTCCGCCAGCAGCAGGATGAAGTGGATTCCGCCATTACCCTGTTCTCTGGCGAGAAGGCTGGCGACCAGGCGCGGGAAATTTGGCTGGTGGAGAAAGCCCCTGTGGTGATCCAGAAGCTCGCGACCGCAATGGAGCAGCTTGATAGCTTCATGAAATCACAGGGCCTGACTACCGCGCCGGAGGCTGTGCCGAACCTGAAGGGCGATGCCGCCCGCGCCTGCTTCATCGAACGCTTCAAGGAAGTTCAGCGGCTTAAGACCCAGCTAGACCAATACACCGATCTGACCGAGGAAAACAAAGCGGCCATCGAACAGGTGCTGCCGAATGAACAGCACCGCGGCTTCAAGGGCGCCTACCTGGAGACTGCGCAGCGCTTGAAGGAACAGCAGGGCAAGAAGAAGGGTGATGACCAGCCCGGCGCGGCCGAAGCCGACCAGTTGGATTTTGAATTTGTCCTATTTGCCTCCTCCGTCATTGATTACGACTATATCATGGGCCTTATCGCCCGCTTCTCGGCCAAGGGGTCAAACAGGTCGAAGATGACGCGCGAGGAACTGATTGGCCTGATCAGCGCGGACGCCAAGTTCATGGAGGAACGCGCGGACATCGCTGACTATATTGCCACGCTCAAGGCCGGTGAGGGCCTTTCTGAAGCCGCCATCCGCGACGGCTATACCCGCTTCAAGGCGGAGAAGAACGCCGCCGAGATTGCAGCCATGGCGCAGAAGAACGGCCTTGCCACGGCAGCGCTACAAGGCTTCGTGGATGCCATTTTTGAACGTATGATTTTTGATGCCGAGCAGCTTGGCGATCTTTTCGCGCCGCTTGATCTTGGCTGGAAAGCCCGATCGCAGGCTGAACTTGCCCTGATGGTAGATTTGCTCCCGTTGCTGACCAGACGCGCCCAGGGGCGTGAGATTTCGGGGTTAAGTGCTTATGCGCAATAAAGCGGAAGCCGATGATATGCCGACGGACGCCAAAACCGCGCTAGTGCCGAAGCTGCGATTTCCGGAGTTTCGCGAAGCGCGCGCGTGGGAAGTCAAAGCGGTGGGAGACGTATTCCGTACGACGCGAGGTCACGTCTTGCCGATGAGTTCGGTCAAAGATGAGCCCTCTCCCAGTGCCCCTTATCCAGTCTATTCCTCCCAAACGAAGAACGGGGGACTGGCAGGCTATTACTCCAGTTACCTTTTCGAAGATGCCATTACCTGGACAACTGACGGCGCGAACGCAGGCGATGTGAATTTCCGTTCCGGTCGGTTCTATTGTACAAATGTATGTGGAGTACTCGTCAATTCACAGGGATACGCTAATGCCTGTGTGGCTGCCTTACTGAACAGTGTGACGCGGGATCACGTTTCATACGTCGGTAATCCCAAGCTAATGAATGGGGTGATGGAAAAGATCGAAATCCCCTTTCCATCACTCGCCGAGCAACACCTTATCGCCGATTGCCTTAGTTCTGCGGATGAGGCGATTTCGGCGCAAGCCCGCAAAGTGGACGCACTCACGAAGCATAAAAAAGGACTGATGCAGCAGCTTTTCCCCCGCGAAGGCGAAACAAAAAACTGCTTACCGGAGCGTCGATTCCCAGAATTTCGAAATGAAGCAATGTGGCATCCAAGTGAACTCGGAAGCATTGCAGTCATTTTGAAAGGAAAAGGCATCACCAAAGCAGACCTTGATCCCGATGGATTGCAAGCGTGCATACGTTACGGCGAACTTTACACGCGATACGGGGAAATAATCAGCAAAGTTGTATCACGGACAAAGGTTGCGCCTTCTCAGTTATTTTTTAGCGAGCCGAATGACGTAATAATCCCGTCATCGGGCGAAACAAAGATCGACATTGCTAAGGCTTCGTGCGTTTTGGCGGGCGGTATCGCGCTTGGTGGAGACTTGAATGTCATTAGGACGAAGCTCAACGGTATATTTCTCAGCTACTATTTGAATGGGCCTAAACGGCTAGACATCGCAAAGGTCGCACAAGGTGATACGGTTGTTCATCTTTATCCGCACCAACTCGAAGCACTTCATATTGCAGTCCCGTCAATTGCGGAGCAACAACGCATTGCCTCTTGCCTGAGCAGTCTCGACAGCTTGATCTCCGCCGAAATCCAAAAATTCGACACACTCAAGATTCACAAGAAAAGTCTGATGCAACAGCTTTTCCCTCCCTCGAAGGGGGCTGAGAAATGAGTCACGAGCTAATCGCCAAAGAACTCGCGGGCGTTAAAGAGCCGATTGTGCTCGTTTATGCGTTCAATGCGACTGGAAAGACGAGGCTGTCTGTTGCCTATAAGGATGCCACCAAAGGGCCGGGTGGCTTGCACGCAGGCGTTTATTTCAACGCCTATAGCGAAGACCTTTTCGTCTGGGACAATGACCCAGAAAACGGCGAAACCAATATTCAGCTCGACATCCGCAAAAGCAGCTTGAACCGTTTTCATAGCTCGCTCACCGAAGACGACATCCGCGTGAAGCTTCATCGGTTCCGGCCTAACTACCGATTTGACTTCATTCCTCATGAAAATCCTGAAGACGGAATCAAGGCCGTCATGTTTTTCAGCGAAATCACCGATCCCGAAGACCCAAACAAGGTCGCCAAAGTGCCTTTCAAGATTTCGCGCGGTGAAGAAAGGATTTTCGTCTGGTGCTTTTTCCTCGCGCTTTTCGATGCAGAAGGCTGGGCCGACACGCGATCCTCTCACTTCTTCATCGATGATCCCGTCTCGAGCCTGGACGACCACAATATCTTCATCACCGCATCCACCATTTACGACTTGATTGACGAACACCTCGATAAGAGGCGGTTCGTTATCACGACGCACCACATTGGCCTTTTTTCCATATTGTCGGACATGATGAAGAAAGGGGAAAAGTCATCCAAATTCGAAAAGAAGGTACGTCTTTGCACGCTCAGCCTAAAGAAGGGCGAGGTTTCGCTCGAGAATTGCCGCAATGACGTCTTTCTCTATCACCTGCGGCTCCTTCAAGTGCTTGATGCGGCCCATGCAGCCGATGAAGTAAAAGCGTATCATTTTGCGCTTCTTCGACAGGTTCTTGAGAACATAGCATCATTTCTTGGCGTGGGGCAGTTCAGCTATGTTCTTAATCAAATCGGGATTACTGACACGGAAGAGGTCGCCAGCATCGTCAACATGTTGTCGCACAAGAAGGTCTATTATTTTGAATCCGATGAGCTGGTCCCCGACACGAAGGCGATTTTTGACAAGGTCTTCCTTGGTATCAAGGAGAAATATCAATTCGTTCTGCATACCCCTGCACCAGCGTCACGCACTCCCGCTGCCTCGTAACTCATAGCAACGCCAGAAGAAAACCATGAACGAAACTAATCAAAAAAAACTCGGCAACACGCTCTGGAGCATCGCCGACCAATTGCGCGGGGCGATGAACGCGGATGATTTCCGCGATTACATGCTTTCCTTCCTCTTTCTGCGCTACCTCTCTGACAATTACGAAGCTGCGGCCAAGAAGGAACTAGGCAAGGATTACCCCGATGCGGGCGGTGATGGCCGTCAGGTGCCTTTAGCGCTCTGGTATGCAGCCAATCCAGACGACGTGACCGAATTCGAAAAGCAGATGCGGCGCAAGGTGCATTACGTCATCAAACCTGAGCATCTATGGAACAGCATCGCCAATATGGCCCGCACGCAGGATGGGGAATTGCTCAACACGCTCCAAGCCGGCTTCAAATATATTGAAGAGGAATCTTTTGAGAGCACCTTCCAAGGCTTGTTCTCCGAGATCAATCTCGGCTCGGATAAGCTTGGCAGGACTTATGCGGACCGCAACGCCAAGCTCTGCACCATCATCCAGAAAATCGCCGAAGGCTTGTCGGAATTTTCTACCGATATTGATACGCTGGGCGATGCCTATGAATACCTGATTGGCCAATTTGCCGCAGGGTCAGGCAAGAAGGCGGGCGAATTCTACACGCCGCAGCAGGTTTCAGACATTCTTTCCGCCATCGTCACGCTGGACAGCCAAGAACCAAAGACTGGGCTCAAGAAGCGGCTGGAAAGCGTGATGGACTTCGCCTGCGGCTCTGGCTCCCTTTTGCTCAATGTGCGCAATCGGGTGAAAGAGGCAGGCGGCACCATAGGCAAGATTTTCGGCCAGGAAAAGAACATCACCACCTACAATCTGGCGCGCATGAATATGCTGCTACACGGGGTGAAGGATACGGAATTCGAAATCTTCCATGGTGACACGTTACTCAATGAATGGGACACGCTACGAGAACTGAACCCGGCCAAGAAGCCGCTTTTCGATGCCATCGTCGCCAATCCGCCTTTCAGCTACCGCTGGGACCCGAGCGAGAGCATGGGCGATGATGTGCGCTTCAAGAACCACGGCCTTGCGCCGAAATCCGCCGCGGATTTTGCCTTTCTACTGCATGGCTTCCACTTCCTGAAGGATGAGGGCGTGATGGCGATCATCCTGCCCCATGGCGTGCTCTTCCGCGGCGGGGCCGAGGCGCGCATCCGTGAAAAACTGCTCAAGGACGGCCATATTGATACCGTCATCGGTTTGCCAGCGAACCTGTTTTACTCCACCGGCATTCCGGTCTGCATCCTTGTTCTGAAAAAATGCAAGAAGCCGGACGATGTGCTTTTCATCAATGCTGCCGAAGACTTTGATAAAGGCAAGCGCCAGAACCAGCTTTCGAAAGATCACATCGACAAAATCATCAAAGCCTACCAGACCCGGAAGCCAGAGGCCCGCTACGCCCGCCCGGTGGAAATGGCCGAGATTGAAAAGAACGACTTCAATCTCAACATCTCCCGCTACATCAGTACGGCAGTAGGCGAGGAGGTGATTGATCTATCGGCGCTCAACGCCGAATTGGTGGAAATCGAAACCACGATCCAAACGGCAACGGCCAAGCATAATGAATTCCTGAAGGAACTCGGGCTTCGCTTGCTGCCAACGGGTAATGGCGGCTCAGCAAAGGCATGAGGCCGGGCGACCTTCACGTCGATCCGTGCCCGCAATGCCGCGTTGCCCGCACAGTGCTGACACAACAATAGGTCGCCATGCCCGCCTTCACCCGCACCATCGGCATAGATTACTCAGGCGCGGAAGTCCCCATCGCCAGCCTGAAGGGTCTCCGCGTCTATCAAGCCGAAGGAAACACGCCGCCGGTCGAAGTGCCCCCGCCGCCCAGCCCGCGCAAATACTGGACCCGCAAGGGCATAGCCGCCTGGTTGGTGGAAACGCTCCGCGATGGGCCACCCACGCTGGTCGGCATAGATCACGGCTTTTCCTTCCCGCTGCGCTATTTTGAAGTGCATGGGCTGCTGCCTGAATGGCCTCGGTTTCTTGATGATTTTCAGCGCCATTGGCCAACGGATAATGATCACACCTATGTGGATTTCGTGCGCGATGGCTCGGCGGGCAATGGCGCCAAACGCATGGGCAATGCCCGTTGGCGGAGGCTGACGGAAGAACGCGCCGGCAACGCGAAATCAGTCTTTCATTTCGATGTGCAGGGCACCGTCGCCAAATCTACCCATGCCGGGATCCCTTGGCTGCGTTTCATCCGCCAGCAACTCGGCCCGCGCGTGCATTTCTGGCCCTTTGATGGGTGGGAAATTCCGCAGGGCAAATCCGCCATCGCCGAGGTCTATCCCGCGCTCTGGAGCCACGCCTACCCCCGCGCCGACCGGACCGGCGATCAGCATGACGCCTTCTCCATCGCCGCCTGGCTTTCCCAGGCGAACCGGGACGGCAGCCTCGCAGGCTTCCTGCAACCCGACCTGGCACCGCAGGAAAAGGTCATCGCGCAGGTGGAAGGCTGGATTTTGGGTGTTGGCGGTTCTTCTACCCAATGGGGCAACTTGGCCACGGCGGAGGTAAAGGGCCACGCCTGAAGCGGAGGGCAGCGATTATCCGCCGTGTAATTCTGGTTCGTTTTTTTAGTACGGATCTCAGGCAAGTGTGCTGCTAACCACGCCACATTTTCGGCACACAAAATTCGCGGTATTCCAACGGCTTAAGACCTCCGTACTAAATCAGCCAAGTCAACAGGTTCGGAGAGAATTGGCCGTCGGAGAACAATTTTCGGGCTTTTCCCGCCCTGGCCGGTCAACAGGTCCGCCCGAAAAACCCCAGGAATCCTGCCATTCAGAGGGGGGATCGGGCCGGCGGAGAGAGCGGATCACTTTGAAACTGGCGGATGGGGTGGGATTCGAACCCACGATACGCTTTTGACGTATACGCACTTTCCAGGCGCGCGCCTTCGACCGCTCGGCCACCCATCCGCTAGGAATTCGTTCCTGGGAACCTTCCAGCGCCGAAACCACAGCTTCCCTTATATGCGCCGCGTTCCCGGCCCGTGTCCAGCCCATCCCAGAGGCTTCCCTACGGTGTTGTCATCGCCGGTTGAAATCTGACCCGCTTTCCGGTTGAGTACTGGCGTGCTCCCCCGAATGTATCCATTCATAGAGAGAGGTCTCTGCTTTGATGGCTGATGGTTGAGGTTAGGGCAACGGCGATGGTGGCATTCCCCAGCATATAAACATCAGGCGCCTGCGCGCTTTCAAAGGTGGCGGGCTTAATCGGGCACCCGCCGGATTGCGCGGCCAGACCGGCATCGCGCGCGATGCGTCCGGCCATTTGTGGTGGGGTTGCATTCACCACATCACCCTTCACCTTTTCGCCGAATACGGTGATGCATTCCATGGCCGCCGGATGAACCGCCGTCACGCGCCCATCATTGGAAGCGCCGCGCCATTCGATGATGCTGGGATACAGTTCCCCCCAGGCATCCTGAAAAAGCGGCTGTTTGGAAAACCCGTTCTTCGCATCCAGCGCCAGGACCTTACCACGCGGATTATGGCGCTTCAGGTATTCCGCAACCATGCTGATATGCTCATAAGGCCCGGGCGGGCAGCGGAAGGGATTATCCGGAATCACCATGACGAAAGTGCCGCCCTGGCGCATGCCGCGCCGCTGTTCCGCCAAGATGGTGATGGGCTGCAAACCCGGTGTTCAGCCATGTGGCATGCGTGCCGAAGCCGCTTCATCATAGCGTTCAACGGCACCCCAGCGCACCTCAATGTCGGGGGATCCGATCAGCCGATCATGCGGCACATCCGCGCCATCGGCCAGGCGCACGCGCTTGGCTTGAGCGTCAATCGCGGCGACGCGCTGATGCACCACGCGCACACCGCGCGCGGCCAGGCGACCATAGCCTCTCCTGCCCTATCAGCCGCCACAGCCGCCGATGGTGACCTTCACCTCGGCGCGGGACATGAAAATTGAGTTGTCGCTCATCTCGGCAAACACCAGCACTTCCTGAGTCTGGCCCAGACGAATGCGTGTATCCACCTGAGCACGCCCGTTCGCCGGTGTCAGGTGAAACACCGCCACTTCCGGGGTTGGCTTCTTGTCTGCGAATACGTGAATGCGCGTGACGTGATCCGCCGCAGTCATGGGGCTTTCCACCGAAATGATGAGCGGAAGTGCATTGCCATTTTCCGCGATGGCTTGCGCGTGTAGCGCAATGCGTCCTTTCTGGATGGTGCGAACTTTGCGGATCAAATCAATCGCGCTTTGCGCCCCGGCGGAAAGCTGCGCCCCCCCGCCGGGTGCGGCAGGAAGGAGACGGCAAAACCAGCCGCGCTCGCCGCCAGAATGCCACGGCGGGTGAAAGCGTTCTGAAAGGCCATTCATGTCTCCGTCATTGGCGCGATGCAAAGCCAGGGGTGCCCCTCAAGAATAAAACTTTAGCATCCATGCATGTATTGCGCTGGCGTCGTCGTCTTTTCGAGAGAAAAGCAGCGAGAGGCCGCAGCACGGCGGCTTTCAGCGCAATATGAAATCCTTTAGCACTTCCGGCTTGAACGCCAGCCCATGGCCTGGCGTTTCCGGCGCAGAAATCATGCCATTGGCGATTTTGGGCAGGCTGATGAAGACATCATCCAATAGCCCCATTTGTTCCGCCCAAATGCCATTGGGAATGCTCGCCAGCAGATGCACATTCAATTCCGGAAAAAGATGTGGCG
>JAPLOJ010000099.1 GCA_026400795.1 Alphaproteobacteria bacterium | reverse complement strand
TGCCCGCCACGGAAGCGTTCGCGTTGAATGGCTTCGCGCAACACCACCGGGTCCCAGGGCATGATGAAGGTACGCACCGCCAGCCGGTCCACCGGCGGGGTTGCAATCACGCTCATCTCACGCACGCCCGTCAGCGCCAATTGCAGCGTGCGCGGAATGGGCGTGGCCGTCAGCGTCAGCACATGCACATCGGATTTCAGCGCCTTCAGCGCTTCCTTGTGGCGCACGCCGAAATGCTGTTCCTCATCCACCACCAGCAGGCCGAGATCGGCAAATTCAGTGCCCTTCGCCAAAAGCGCATGGGTGCCGATGACGATATTGATATCCCCGCGCTTCATCCCTTCCCGCACTTCCGCCGCATCCTTGGCGGTCACCAGGCGCGAGAGTTGCGCGATGCGCAAAGGAAAGCCTTCAAAGCGCTTCTGGAAAACGCGATGATGCTGGCGCGCGAGCAGCGTGGTCGGCACCACCACGGCAACCTGCGCGCCGGACATCGCCACCACAAAGGCGGCACGCAGCGCGATTTCCGTCTTGCCGAAGCCAACATCGCCGCAAATCAGCCGATCCATCGGCCGGCCGGCAGAAAGGTCTTCCAGCACATCGGCAATGGCGCGGGACTGATCTTCGGTCTCCGCAAAGGGGAAGCGGGCACAAAACTCATCCCACATCCCCTCAGGCGGCGTCGCCAAAGTGCCATCCTTCATGCGCCGCATGGCCGCGGTGCGAATCAGCTCCGCCGCCATGTCGCGGATGCGTGACTTGGCCTTGGCCTTGCGATTCTGCCAGGAAACCCCGCCAAGCTTATCCAGCGCCACGCCCAGCCCTTCCGAGCCGAAGCGGGAGAGGATTTCGATATTCTCGACCGGAACGAAAAGTCTGTCCCCGCCATCATAAATCAGCTTCAGGCAATCATGCGGCGCGCCCGATACTTCGATGGTGACCAGCCCCTCATAGCGGCCAATGCCGTGATCCTGATGCACCACCAGATCGCCCTCTGCGATCTCCGTCGCGTCCGCGATGAATTGATCAGCCCTGCGGCGGCGGCGCGGTGGGCGGGCGATGCGTTCACCGAGCAAATCCTGCTCAGCCGTGACCGCGATGCCTTCCGCGATGAAGCCGCGCTCAATCCCCATCACCACCAGGGCGACAACATCTGCCGGCAGCGCGCGCGCGGCTTTCCAATCCTCGGCCGCTTCGGCGCGCACGCCATTTTCGCGCAGCAGATTGCCAAGCCTTTCACGAGACCCGCGTGACCAGGCCGCCAGCACGGGCCGGCGCTTGGCCTTGGCTTCCCCCTGCACCATGGCGGCGTAGGCCGCGAAAACATTCTCGCCGGCGCTGCGTGCTTCCGCGAAAAGCGGGCCGGGGCGCCCGCCCGCAGCAATGCCATCCGGCAGGGCGAAGGGCGAAAAGCGCAGTACGCGGCAATCGGCCAGCATCGCCACCCAGCCGGCTTCATCCAGATAAAGTGTCGAAGGCGGTGCGGGGCGATACGGCACATCGCCTTCCCCAATGCGGGAAGGCACGCGGCGCGCTTCGTAATGATCCATGATCATCTCAAGCCGCGCCTTCAGCACTTCCTCTGCCTGGTGATCGAAGCTGATTTCGGCACCCGGCAGATAGTCCAGCAAGGCCACCATGTTGTCATGGAATAGCCCCGCCCAATGTTCCATGCCGGGATAGCGCCGGCCTGCACTGATCGCGCCATAAAGCGGATCATCCGCCGCCGCCGCGCCGAATAATTCGCGGTAGCCGCTGCGGAAGCGCGTGCGCGATGCCTCATCCAAAAACACCTCACCCACCGGGCGAAGCGAAAGCGCGGGTACTACCTTGCCGCTGCGTTGGCTGGCCGTATCAAAGCGGCGCATATCCTCGATCTCATCGCCGAAGAAATCGAGCCGCAAAGGCTCTGCCTCACCCGCCGGGAAAAGATCAATAATGCCGCCGCGCACAGCATATTCGCCATGTTCCATCACCGTGCCGGTACGGTGATAGCCATTGGCTTCCAGAAATTCGGTCAGCTTTTCCGGCTGTATCCGACCGGATTTCGCCAGCGAAAGTGTGGCGCCTTCAAATACCGAACGTGGTGCCACTTTCTGCACCAGCGCATTCACGGTGGTCAGCAAGACGCGCGGGCGTTTCGGCGCTTCCGACAAGCGCGTTAGCGTCGCAACACGTTCGGCGATGATTTCAGGATTGGGCGAAACGCGATCATAGGGCAGGCAATCCCATGCCGGGAGGCGCAGTACCTCAATCTCCGGCGCGAAGAAGCCCAAAGCCTCTGCCATGCGGGCCATGCGCGCATCATCGCGGCAAACATGGGCGATGGGGGCATCAATCTCCGCGCGCCTGCGCGCGACCAGCAGGGCATCAAAACCCTCAGGCGCGCCATGAATGGTGATGGGCTTCATCGCCCACCGCCGGCTTCGGCCATGATACGCCGCAACAGCGGGTGGTCATGTTCGGGCGGAATCGGGCGTCGGCCAGAAAGCCAATCGGCCAAATCCACATCCCAAAGTTCCAGGATTTCCTCCAAGGCCGTCACATCGGCATCGGAAAGCGTCGCGATATGGCGCGCAACAAAGCCGCCGATCAGGATATCGGTCGGCGGGCATCTAGTTCTGTTGGGTCTGGCATATCGCTCTAGTCTCAAGGCGCTGGCATATAGAGGCTGATGGGAATCCTGTCAGCCCGCCCCGAACCGACCAACACTGCCGAGGACCCCCTCGCGCGGCTATTGGCGCCCATTGAAAGCCTGCCCGGGCTGCGCAAGGCAGAATTGCTGACGCGCGCCGCAGGCGGGGGCCGGGTGCTGGATTTGCTGCTGCACCTGCCCGAACGCGTCCAGCATCGCCCGGTTTTGCGCGGGCTGAACCAAGCAGTCGAAGGCCAGGAAGTCACGCTGGAACTCCGCATCAGCGGCGCCCCGGCGCGCGGCGGGCGCGGACCCTGGACGGTGCCGGCGGTCTGCGGGGCTGATCCGGTGGCGCTGATTTCCTTCTCCCGCGCTACTTGGGCAGGCACAGCGCTGGGCCGCGCCTTCCCGCAGGGCGCTGAGCGGCGCGTGGCTGGGCGGCTCAAGGCCTATCAACGCGCCTGGCAATTGGAATTGGATGCGGACCCGCTGGTGGAACCGCCGCTCAGTATCCCGCTGTGGCAGCCCATGTGGCCGCTGACGGCGGGGCTTTCCTGGCGGAATATGGCGGATGCGCTGGATGGGGCGCTGAAATCCCTGCCAGATGTGCCGGAATGGGTTGATGGCCCGCTGCTGAAGCGCGAAGCCTGGCCTGGCTTTGCCGAGGCTTTGCGCGCCCTGCACGCGCCCCAGGCGCAGAGCGCCGAGGCGCCTCGCCGCCGGCTTGGCTATGATGAATTGCTGGCGGGGCAAATCGCCCTTGGCCTGGTGCGCCGCCGGTCGCGCGAAAGGCCAGGCCGGGCGCTGATGGGCGATGAACGGTTACGCGGTCCCGCCCTGGCCGCCTTTGGCCATGCGCCAACGCCATCCCAGCTTCAAGCCATTGCCGACATAGATGGTGATCTGGCGGCGCCCCGGCGCATGCTGCGCCTGCTGCAAGGCGATGTCGGCGCCGGCAAAACCCTGGTCGCGCTGATGGCCATGCTGCGCGCGGTGGAAGCCGGCGCCCAGGCCGCCTTGATGGCGCCCACCGAATTGCTCGCCCGTCAGCATGTGCGGAGTTTTGAACGGCTTTGCGGTGCCGCCGGGGTGCCGGTGGCGTTGTTGGCCGGCAGTGTGAAGGGCAAAGAAAGGCGCCGCGTGCTGCAAGGGCTGGCGGATGGAACACTCCCTATCGTGGTCGGCACCCATGCGCTGTTTCAGGAAGGCGTCGCCTTCAAGGACCTCGGCCTGGCCGTGGTGGATGAACAGCACCGCTTTGGCGTGGCGCAGCGGCTATTGCTGGCGGAAAAGGGCCAGGCTGCGGATATGCTGGTCATGACCGCAACGCCCATTCCGCGCACGCTGTTGCTGACGCAATGGGGCGAAATGGCCGTCAGCCGCATGGCCGGCAAGCCTGCCGGGCGCCAGCCCATCGCAACACGCATCCTGAGCCAGGAACGCCTGCCGGAAATTGTCACCCGCCTGCATGAAGCCGTGGCGCGCGGCGCACGGGCCTATTGGGTGGTGCGCGCCATTACCGGCAGCGAAAAGGATGACAGTGTCGCCGCCGAGGACCGCTTTGCCGAGCTTTCCGCCCATTTCCCAGGCCGGGTTGGCCTGGCGCATGGCATGCAGGATGTTTCGGTGCGCGAAGCTGCTTTGGGCGATTTCGCCGCCGGGCGGACCAATATCCTGGTCGCCACCACCGTCATTGAAGTCGGCGTGGATGTGCCGGAGGCGACCATCATGCTGATCGAACAGGCGGAACGCTTTGGGCTTGCGGCGCTGCACCAGCTTCGTGGCCGCGTCGGGCGGGGGCGGGAGGCGTCTTCCTGCCTTTTGGTGCATTCCCCCGGCCTGAGTGATGGCGAAAGGCGGCGCTTGCTGGTGCTGCGCGATACGGAAGATGGCTTTGTGATCGCTGAGGAGGATTTGAAGAC
>JAPLOJ010000249.1 GCA_026400795.1 Alphaproteobacteria bacterium | reverse complement strand
GGCGGCGGGCGTGCATGTGGTGGATAATTCCTCCGCCTTTCGCTTGCAGGATGATGTGCCGCTGGTGGTGCCGGAAGTGAATGCCGGCGCCATCGGCCAAGCCAAGCTGATCGCCAACCCCAATTGCACCACGGCCATCCTGGTGGTGGCGCTGGAGCCTTTGCGTCAGGCTTTTGGCCTGAAGCGCGTGATTGTTTCTACCTATCAGGCGGCCTCCGGCGCCGGGGTGGAAGGCATGGCGGAGCTGGAACGCGAAACCCGCCGCGTGCTGGTGGATGGGGTGAAGGCGGGGCATGAGGTGTTCCGCCATCCGCTGCCCTTCAACGTCATTCCGCAAATCGATAGTTTCCAGCCCAATGGCTATACGCGCGAAGAAATGAAGGTGGTTTGGGAAAGCCGTAAGATCATGGGCATGCCGGATCTGCCGATTTCCTGCACTGCCGTGCGTATCCCGACCTTCCGTGTGCATGCTGAAGCGGTGACGATTGAAACCGAACGGCCTGTCACGCCGGAAGCGGCGCGCGAAGTGCTACGCAAGGCGGCGGGCGTGAAGGTGGTGGATGACCCTGAAGCGGGGCTCTACCCCATGCCGCTGACCGCGACGGGTCAGGATGATGTGGAAGTTGGGCGCATCCGCGCCAATCCGGTCTTTGGCGACCGGGGGCTCGATTTCTTCCTGTGCGATGATCAGTTGTTGAAGGGTGCCGCGCTGAACGCCGTGCAAATCGCCGAAAGGCTGCCCCGCGCCTAAGGCGCGGGTCGCCTTTTGAACGTGAACCGATCTAAGCAGGAAGGGTTTTCGATCCGCGCGGCGTTGCCTTCTGATCTTGAGGGCTTGGCCGCGCTTTATCCGCATCTCAATCCATCCGATGAACCTATTTCGCGCGACCTGGCGACTGCCCGGCTGGACGCCATCAACCAGATTCCTGGCAGTACGGTTCTGCTTGGTCTGCTGCATGACGAGCTTGTGGCATCCTGTACCTTGATCGTCATTCCAAATCTCACCCGCGGCGGAAAGCCCTACGCCTTGATCGAAAATGTTGTGACAGACGCGCTTTATCGCGGCCAAGGTTATGGCACCCGTGTGCTACGGGCTGCTGTGGCCGCCGCTTGGGATGCCGGCTGCTACAAGGTCATGCTGATGACCGGTTCAAAACAGCCATCCACCCTAAAATTCTACAAGAATGCTGGCTTCGAGCAAACCAAGACCGGCTTTCAAATGCGCCGCATATCGGCGCGCCAGGACGCCTAATTCCATGTGGATCGCCCATCCTGGCCAGTCAGTATCGCCTGAACCAAATGGCTGAAAAGCCCGTCGCGCCGCGCTTGCTATTGCCGGATGTGCCCGCTTTGGTGGCGGGGCAGGGGCGCGCCGTGGTGCTGGACACCGATGGCAGCATTGAAACCTTGCCGGCACGCGCCGCAGCGGGAAGGTTGACTGAGGCTGCACCCCTTCTGGTGCATGCGCCCGCGACAGCGCGGCGGCTTGGCGTCGCGGGCATTGGCCCGACGCATGACCTGCTGGAACTTTTCGCCTTTGCGCTGCCCGCCGCATCCTGCGCGCCGACACCGCGCGGCCTTGCCCTGGCGCTTGGCCTGCCGGCACCGCGCGATGATGAAGCGGCTGTCGCGTTATTGCCCGATATCGCGACGGAATTGCTGCGTCGGCTTGCGGATGATCGCGCCGCGCCACTGAACCGCGATGCTGCAAGCCTTGCCGCGCGCATGGGCGAAGCAGGTTGGCCCTGGGCGCGGTCCGTTCTTGCCGCACTCGGCGCCCCCGCAGCCCGTTCGGGCATGGAGGGTTTGCGCGTCTGGCGCCGCCTGCCGGAATGGGAGGAAGCGGCACCTGGCAATCCGCCATCCTCCTTTGGGATAGAACCGAATGAGGCGCGCGCGCGGCTTGCGCAGATATTGGGTGAGGGGGCGGAACAACGCCCGCAACAGGCGGATTATGCCTCCGCCGCCGCAGCGGCTTTTGCACCGCGGGAAGATCAGGGCGCACCGGCGCTGGTGCTGGCCGAAGCCGGCACAGGCACGGGCAAGACACTCGGCTATGTGGCGCCGGCCAGTCTTTGGGCAGAACGCAATGGCGCGCCGGTTTGGATTTCCACTTTTACCCGCAATCTGCAACGCCAGATTGATCAAGAAACTGCGCGGCTTTTTCCCGACCCGGAAGAACGCCGCCGCCGTGTGGTGCTGCGCAAGGGGAGGGAAAATTACCTTTGCCTCTTGAACCTTGAAGATGCGCTCGGCTTTTCCGCCATGCCGGGGCAGGGGGTGGCGCTTGGCCTGGTCGCGCGCTGGGCGGCAGCGACGCGCGATGGCGATTTGCTGGGCGGCGATTTCCCCGGCTGGCTTTCGGAACTATTCGGCACCAACACAATCATGCCGCTTGCTGATCGCCGCGGCGAATGCATCCACGCCGCCTGCCCGCATTACCGCAAATGCTTCGTCGAACATTCCATCCGCCGCGCGCGTGGCGCTTCCATTGTGATTGCCAATCACGCGCTGGTGATGATTCAGGCGGCACTCGGTGGTGGCGAGGATGGCCGCGCTTTGCGCCTGGTGTTTGATGAAGGCCACCATCTGTTCGACGCCGCCGATAGCGCCTTTTCCGCCGATCTAACCGGCGCTGAGATGGCGGAACTTCGCCGTTGGATTCTGGGCGCGGAAGGCGGGCGTTCCCGCGCGCGCGGCCTGAAGCGGCGCCTGGAAGAATTGGTTGGCGAAAAGCCGGAATTGCAGGCGCCCTTGGAAGCTGCCTTGCAAGCGGCACGCGCCTTGCCCGCTGGCGGTTGGTCTGGCCGGCTGAGCGATGAAGGCGCGCTTGATCTGGTGGGTGCGCCCGCCAATCCCGCTGAAGCCTTCTTGCGCGCCGTGCGCCGGCAAGTGCGCGCGCGCAATGCTGAAGCCGAGGAAGCCGGGCTTTACGATGCGGAATGTGATCTTTTCCCGCTGAACGCAGATATGGCGGAAATCGCCAGCGCGCTTGAGCGTGCCCTGCAACGCCTGGAAGCGCCTGTGCGGCATTTGCGCGAAAAGCTGCTCGCGCGCATGGAAGATGAAGCCGCCGAGATCGAAGCCAATGACCGGCTGCGGATTGAGGCGATTTGCGGTTCCCTTGAACGCCGCGTGCTGATGCCGCTTAGCGCCTGGCGCGCCATGCTTGCGCGCATGGGTGGCGAAGAACCCTCGCCCGGCGCGCGGCCCGATATGGTGGATTGGCTTTCCATCGAAAGGCGCGGCGGGCAGGATTCGGATGCGGGCATGCATCGCCATTGGCTTGATCCGACCATCCCCTTCGCCATGCAGGTCGCAGCACCTGCGCATGGTGTGCTGATTACCTCAGCCACCTTGCGTGATGCGGCGGAGGCTGACGAAGATGACCCCGAAGCCGCCTGGCGCGAAGCGGAAGGCCGCACCGGTGCCGCGCATCTGCCGCTGCCCGCGATCCGCGCTGCTGTGGCCTCACCTTTCGATTACGCCGCGCGCACGCGCTGCATCGTGGTGACGGATGTGGCGCGCGAAAACACCGCGCAAATCGCGGGCGCGATGCGGGAGTTGTTTCTGGCATCTGGTGGCGGCGCGCTTGGACTTTTCACCGCCATTCGCCGCTTGCGTGATGTGCATGGCCGCATCGCCCCTGCTTTGGAAGAAGCCGGCCTACCGCTTTACGCGCAGCATATTGATGCGATGGATAACGCGACTTTGGTGGATGTGTTCCGGGCCGAGGAAAATTCATGTCTGCTCGGCACAGATGCCATGCGCGATGGCGTGGATGTGCCGGGACGGTCCTTGCGACTTTTGGTGTTTGATCGTGTGCCCTGGCCGCGGCCGAGCATCCTGCACCGCGAACGGCGTCTGCATTTATCGGAAGGCAGGCCTAAGGAATATGATGACCGCATCACGCGCCATCGGCTGCGCCAGGCTTTTGGCCGGCTGATCAGGCGCGCCGATGACAAGGGCGTTTTCGTGATGCTCGATCGGTCCTGCCCATCGCGGCTGCTGGCGGGGCTGCCTTCCGGCGTATTGCTACGCCGCATGGGGCTTGCCGATGCGGCGCGGGAAGTGCGGGAGTTTTTGGGCTAATCCTGATCCATTTCCGGCATGCGGTAGCGATCCGCCGGATCAAGCCAGCCTTTGAAATTCGGTGCGCGTTTTTCTGCGAAGGCAGCGCGGCTTTCCAGAAGATCGCTCTTGTCGCCATGCTCATGCAGTTTCGCGGCCAAGGCTTGTTGCGCCGGCGTCGGCGCCGGTCGCATCCGGCGCATCATATGAATGGTATTGACGCGCGCGGCGGGTGGCAGGGTCAGCATGTGCCGCGCCATTTCAAGCGCCGTTTCCATCAGCGCTTCTGGCTCGACCAGGCGATTGACGAAGCCAAGCTGATAAAAGCGTTCTGCGGTGAAGCGAAAGCCCAGCGCCATTTCCATCGCGACCGGATAGGCAAGGTTGGCAAGGTGCCCGTGATTATAGCCACCCAATAGCCAGCGCTTTGCCTCAGACACTTCGAAAATCGCGGTATTGGCTGCCACGCGCAAATCGGTTGCCGGCATTGAAGGGGTCTTCCATGTCAATGCGCCGCCCGCCGGGGCTTTTATCGGCGAGTGATTCCTTCATATCCTCACCGGCGCAAAAGCCGCGCCCGGTGCCGGTCAGGATCGCGACTTCAAGCTTCGGGTCGGTGCGAAAGGCGGTCCAGATGCGCGCCAATTCCAGGCGCATTTCATGGTTCAGCGCATTTAGCCGCTCCGGCCGGTTCATGCGCACGACAAGCACCTGCCTGTGGGTTTCGGTTTCAACAACGGCCATGACATTCCCCCTTTGGATTTGGGCCATGATGGGCGCGGCCGGCGCGGCTGACCAGGGGGCATTTCCCAAACCCCCGCTTACTGTTCTAGCCTTCCCCCACAACCCAACCAGGCAGGAAACCCATGCGCAAGCTCACCATTGGCGATGTCACCATCACCAGCATCATCGAACGCGATGGCCCCTGGCGCGCGCCGGGGCAGATGTTCCCCAATGCACCGGCCGAACAGATTGAAGCAACGTTGAAGGAGCTGGAGCCCGAGACCTATGATGTCGCCTCCGGCAAGATGGTGATTACCTATCAAACCTATGTGGTGCGCACGCCGCGCCATACGATTTTGGTGGATACCTGCACCGGCGAAGACAAGGGCTATCCCGCGCCGATGGATTTTCCAAAGCAGCCCTGGCTTGATGGCCTGAAGGCGGAAGGGCTTTCCTTCGACGATATTGATTACGTCATGTGTACCCATCTGCATATTGACCATTCCGGCTGGAATACCGTGCTGCGCGATGGCCGCTGGGTGCCGACCTTCCCGCGCGCCAAATATGTTTTCCACAAGCGCGAATATGCCGCGTGGGAGGCTTCAACCAAGGCCGGCGAAACCCGCCCCGGTGGTGGCGGTTCTGTCTTCACCATGAATTGCGAACCCGTTGTGGCGGCGGGGCAGGCCCTGCTGGTGGATGATGATTTCAGCCTGGATGATTGCATCACCATTGAACCCACCCCTGGCCATACGCCTTGCCATTGCTGCGTGCACATCAAAAGTCGTGGCCAGCATGCCGTGATCACGGGCGATCTGATGCACCACGCGCTGCAAATCCATAGGCCTTCCTGGTCCACCATGTTCTGCTGGGACCCGAATGAGGCCGCTGATAGCCGCACGCGCTTCCTGGCCAATGTCGCCGATACAGATACCAAATTGCTGCCGATCCATTTTCCCAATCCTTCGGTCGGGCGGGTGGAATCGAATGGTGATCGTTTCCGCTGGCGGTATGTGCGCTGATCCATGACCATTCCCCCGCTGCAGGGCCTGCGCGTACTCGACTTAGCGCGCGTTCTGGCCTGCCCTTTTTCGGCGATGATCCTCGCCGAATTGGGCGCGGAAGTGATCAAGGTGGAACAGCCAGGTAGCGGCGATGAAAGCCGGAGCTACGAACCGGTGGCCGAACGGAATGGCCAGCGTGACAGCGCCTATTTCTTCGCCTGCAATCGCGGCAAACGCAGCGTCACGGTCAATCTGCGCCACAAGGACGGCCAAGCACTGGTGCGTGATCTGGTCCGCCATTGTGATGCGGTGGTCGAGAATTTCCCGACCGGCACGCTGAAACGTTATGGGTTGGATTGGGAAGCGCTCCGCGCCATCAATCCGCGCCTGGTGATGCTGTCCTGCACTGGCTTTGGTCAGACCGGCCCTTACGCCAAGCGTAAGGGCTATGACACGGTGTTTCAGGCCATGTCGGGATTGATGGCGCTTACGGGCGAACGCGGCGGCGGGCCGGTGAAGCCTGGGCTGCCAATCGCTGACCTGACCTCCGGCCTTTGGATCACGATTGGTTTGTTGGCGGCGCTCCGTGGGCGCGATGCAACGGGGCAGGGCGCCTATATTGATTTTTCCATGTTGGATGGGCAGGTGGCTTTGTTGACCTCCGCCGCCGCGCGGTTTTTTGCGCTGAATGAGGTGCCACCGCGTTTGGGCACGGAACATCCGGGGCGCGTGCCGACCGCTTCCTTCCGCTGTGCCGATGGGCGGTTCTTGCATATCACCTGTTCGGATCAGCATTGGGCGCCGCTGTGTCGCGCGCTGGGCCTTGCCGAATTGGGCGCTGATGCGGCCTTGGGCGCCAATGCCGAACGTGTCGCGCAACGTGGGCGTGTGATGGCGGCGCTGACAGCCGCCATGGAGAAGCTGACGCGCGCGCAAGCTGTGACGCTTTTGGACGCAGCGGATGTGCCGAATGGCCCGGTGCTGACCATTGATGAAACCTTCGCCGACCCGCATGTCCAGGCGCGCGGTTCAGTCGGCGAATTCACCCATCCCTTGCTAGGTGCCTTTCCTGCCTTGCGCCTGCCCTATCGCTTCAATGGTTTGGCCGACCCGGAAATCCAGCGCCCGCCCTTATTGGGAGAGGATACGGAAGCGGTGCTGCGTGACTTGCTTGGCTATGAGGCATCGCGGATTGCAACACTGCGTGCCGAGGGGGCGATATGAGCGAACCCGTTTTGTATGACTGCAAGGATGGCCTGGCGCGCATCACGCTGAACCGGCCAGATGCGCGCAATGCGCTCAACATCGCCATGTGCGAAGCGCTGATCGCCGCCACGCGCCGCGCACGTGACGATGCCGCGCGCTGCGTGCTGGTGCAGGGGGTTGGCCCGGTTTTCTGCGCCGGGGCTGACCTCAAGGAACGTCAAGGCATGGGCGATGACGCGGTGCGCGCGCGCCGTCTGAAATCCTTCAGCGCCTATGATGCTTTGGAACGCCTGCCCATGCCGGCCATTGCCGTGGTGGCAGGCCCCGCTGTTGGTTCGGGTGTGGAAATCGCCGCGGCGTGCGATTTCATCATCGCCACACCGGCGGCTTCCTTCCGCACACCGGAAGCGCTTTGGGGCACTGTGGGGGCCACGCAACGCCTGCCGCGCATCATCGGCAAAAGACTTGCCAAGGATTTGATGTTCACGGGCCGCGCCCTTGGCGCCGAGGAAGCGCGCGAAGTGGGGCTGGTTGCGCGCGTGGTGGCGCCGGATGCGCTGACCGAAACCTTGGCCGAAATCACCGCCACTATCCTCAAGGCACCCCCCGCCGCGATGGCGCTCGCGAAGCGCTGCGTGGATGAGGGGCTGGAACGTGACCCGCGCGGCGCGCTCGCCACCGAAATGCTGGCGATCGAGGAAAGCCTAGCCGCCGCAGAATGGCGCAAGAAAATGCAGGAATTCTGACGTATGCAGCCGACCTGGACCACAAGGCAGGGCAACCCCTGGTCCCCGCAGCAAAAAAAGCAGGCTGGACAGGGCAGAGGCGGTTCGCTAGAGAAAACTTCTGGTAGGGCTGCGGCTCCGCCGGGGCCCAGATAGCTCAGTTGGTAGAGCATGCGACTGAAAATCGCAGTGTCGCTGGTTCGATTCCGGCTCTGGGCACCATTTTTCCTTTAAACGGTCTCCGTCCCGCCCAAAATCACCGTGCTCTGCGCCGACAGAACGCCCCCATTGCCATGCACAATCGCCGTATCATGCTTGGCCACTTGCCGCGTGCCACACTCGCCGCGGATTTGCCGCACCGCTTCAATCAGCAAGTAAAGCCCGTACATGCCCGGATGGCAGTAAGACAAACCCCCGCCATTGGTATTCACCGGGAAGGCACCCCCCGGCGCGATGCGGCCATTGGCGACAAAGCCGCCGCCTTCACCCTTTTTGCAAAAACCCAAATCTTCCAGGAACAGAATGGTGTTGATGGTAAACGCGTCATATAGCTCGGCCATATCCATATCCTGCGGCCCAAGCCCCGCCGCCTGATAGGCCCTAGCACCTGAGGCAATCGCCCCCGTCCGCGTCAAATCCGGCATATTTGAAATGCTCGCATGGGTGATGCTGGTCCCTGTTCCCAGCACATAAACCGGCGGCTTTTTCAGCGCCTTGGCCCGCGCGGCAGAGGCCAGCACAATGGCCCCCCCGCCCTCCGTCACCAGGCAGCAATCGCGCACGGTGAAGGGATAAGACACCATCTTCGCCCCCAGCACGCCCGCGATATCCAGCGGCCTTTGATCGAATGCAACGGGATTGAGCTGCGCCCAGCGCCGCGCTGCCACCGCCACTTCCGCCAATTGTTCCCGCGTGGTGCCGTATTCATGCATGTGGCGATTTGCTGCCATGGCATAGGCGGTGGAAGGCATGAAGGGTTTGAAGGGCGTCTCATAAGGGTTGAATTCGCGCGGCGAGGCATTCTTCCGCCCAGCTGAGCGCTGCGTGCTGCCATAAGCAACAACCGCCACTGAACAAAGCCCCGCTTCAATCGCGGCCTGCGCATGCGCTACATGAATTTCAAAGGATGATCCACCGACAATGGTGGAATCCACATAAACATCCGGCTTTTTCAGATATTCCGCGAGCGACATGGCGGATGTCCGCGCCTGGGTGGTGGCACAGAAAAGCCCATCCACATCGGCCAGCGTCAGCCCCGCATCCGCAAGCGCCCGCACTGTCCCCTGCGCCATCAGATCAATCACCGACATATCAGCCGCAACGCTGCCGATATCCGATTCCGCCGCGCCCACAATCGCGACGCTGCCGCGCTTCATGCTGCCCATCGCCTTAGCCCCCCAGCGCCGTGAAGACGGGAATGGGCGCTTCATCATCGCGCTGATGATGGGTGCGGAATGTTACGCGCATGCCGATTTTCACCGCCATCGGGTCAATATTCTCAACCCGGCTCATCAGCCGATAACCCTCATCCATATCCACCAGGCAGACATTGTAAGGCTCGCCCTGCGCGGGATGCACCGTGGTGGTAGCATGCACTGTGCCTTGACCCTTTGAGATGCGCCATTCCAGATGTTCGCTGCCGGTATAGGGGCAGATCACACGCGGGTAGAATACTGCCTTGCCCGCCTCGGGGCTGAATTGATAGGCAAGCTCTCCGCGGTTCAGATGCTCATTATAAATGCCGAGCGGTGATTTCTTGGCGTTTTCCATCAGATCCTACCCATCAAGCTGCAAGATGGGCAGAAGTCTGCGACCAATGGTGGCGGCCGGCAAGCCGCCTTCAGTTATCCATCTTCAACGCGGCAATAAAGGCGCTTTGCGGGATTTCCACCTTGCCGAATTGGCGCATGCGCTTTTTGCCTTCCTTCTGCTTTTCCAGAAGTTTGCGCTTGCGGGATATGTCGCCGCCATAACACTTCGCCGTCACATCTTTTGACAGGGCAGAAATGGTCTCACGCGCAATCACGCGCCCGCCAATAGCTGCCTGGATGGGGATTTTGAACAATTGGCGCGGGATCAATTCCTTCAGCTTTTCGCAAATCTGCCGNCCTGCGCGCGATGCGCCATGAAGGAAAGCGCATCCACCGGTTCGTTATTCACCAGGATGGAAATCTTCACCAGATCGCCTTCCTCATAGCCATCCATCTGGTAATCGAAGGAAGCATAACCGCGCGATACTGACTTCAGGCGATCATAGAAATCAAACACCACTTCATTCAGCGGTATCCGATAGACCAGCATGGCGCGGGCGCCGACATAGGTCAGTTCCACCTGCTGCCCGCGGCGTTCATTACAAAGCGCCAAAACCGAACCCAGGTAATCATCGGGCAACATGATCGTCGCCTTGATCCAGGGTTCCTCAATATGATCCAGCACGCTGCCATCAGGCATATCGGCGGGATTGTGCAATTCAAACATTTCGCCATTCGTCTGATGGATTTTATACACAACCGAAGGGGCGGTCGCGATCAGGTCTAGATCGAATTCACGCGAAAGCCTTTCCTGCACGATTTCCAGATGCAAAAGCCCGAGAAAGCCACAGCGAAAACCAAAACCCAAAGCGGCGCTGGTTTCCGTCTCATAATGGAAAGACGAGTCATTTAGTCGCAATCTGCCAAGCGATTCACGCAGCTTTTCGAAATCATCAGCATCCACCGGGTAAAGCCCGCACCACACCACGGGGATGGAGGGTTTGAAGCCGGCCAAAGCCTCGGCGGCCGGGTTGCGATCATCGGTGATGGTATCGCCAACATTAGTATCGGCCACGGTTTTGATGGCGGCCGTCAGATAGCCCATTTCACCCGGGCCGAGGCTTTCCATCGGCTCCAGCTTTGGGTTGAAGACACCCACTTGTTCAATGGTATGGACGGAGCCGGATGACATCATGCGAATGCGCTGGCCCTTGCGCAAATGGCCATCCTTCACGCGCACCAGAATGATCACGCCCAGATAGGCGTCATACCAGCTATCAACCAGCAGCGCCTTGGTGGTGGCAGACGCATCGCCTGTGGGCGGTGGCAGGCGCGTGACAATGGCTTCCAGCACGCCTTCAATATTCAGCCCCGTCTTGGCGCTGATCATCACGGCGTCTGATGCATCAAGGCCAATCACATCTTCGATCTGCTGCTTCACGCGATCAGGTTCCGCCGCCGGCAGGTCAATCTTGTTCAGCACGGGCACAATCTCATGCCCCGCATCAATAGCCTGATAGACATTGGCCAGTGTTTGCGCCTCCACACCCTGGGAAGCATCCACCACCAAAAGCGAACCCTCACAAGCGGCGAGCGACCGGCTGACTTCATAGGCGAAGTCCACATGGCCGGGCGTGTCCATCAGGTTCAGCACATAGGTTTTGCCATCCTTGGCGGGATAGGTCAGGCGGACAGTCTGCGCTTTGATGGTGATGCCGCGTTCGCGCTCCAGCTCCATATTATCCAGGACCTGTTCCTTCATTTCGCGCGCGGTCAGCGCGCCGGTCTGCTGGATCAACCGGTCAGCAAGCGTGGATTTCCCGTGATCAATATGGGCGATGATCGAGAAATTGCGGATCAGCGAAAGCGGCGTGTCAGTCATGATGGTCCCGGGGGTGCAGGCGCGGAGTAGCGCCAGCCTTTTCAAAGGCGGAGATAAGGCAGCAGGGCCGGAAGTCAAACGCCCATTTCACTGGGGCCGTGGCAGTATTGGCGCCGGAGCATTTTCAAGCCAAGTGATCTCACTTGGCGGCTCGGAAAATGCGACCAAAACAGCAGCCTAGCGCCCTTTTGCTGCGCCTGTTCGCGGCAAAAGGGGCGCTAGGCGCCACATGGCGATGGCCCCAAGCAGCGGCCCGATGCCCAGCAGCGCAAAACCCGCCGACATTCCCAGCATTTCCATGGCCCGGGGCAAGGCCCAGATCGTCCCCGCCGTCAGCAAAAAGCCGAGCGCGGTCTGCACCGTGAGCATCGTGCCGACGTAATCGGGTGGCGAAAGGCTGACGATGCAGGCTGAAAACTGCGCGGAATCGGCCACCACGGTCAGGCCCCAGATGAAGGCAATAACCAACGCCAGCAGCGGCCAGGCGCTGGCCGGGCCGATCAGCAGGGCGCAGGCGCCCGAAGCCAGCATGCAGGCCCCGGCCACCTTGGCGCGATTCCAGCGATCGGCAGCCAGCCCCGCCAGGATGCAGCCCAAGGCCCCGGCGGCGACCACCGCGAAAACCCAGGGGCCAATCGCAGGGCTTTCCAGCACGGTGGCCAGGAACACGCCAATCCATGCCCACATGGCATAGAGTTCCCACATATGGCCAAGATAACCGAGATTGGCCAAGCGCAGCCCCTTATTGCGCCAGGCTTCCAGCATCTGTGCCGGGCGAAAGGGTGGCCGGGCGCCAAGCAAAGGCCCCGGCTGAAACCCAAGGATCAGCAAGCCGCCAAGCCCCGCCAGCACCCCTGCCCCGGCATAGGCCGCGCGCCAATCCAAGGCGCCAACCAAAGACGGCAGCACATGGGGTAGCGCTGAACCGAGCGTCACCGCGCCAACCACCAACCCGATCAGCAGGCCCAAATCACCCTTCGCCCAGGAAGCGGCGAGCTTCATCCCCACCGGATAGACCCCCGCCATGGCTGCACCCGCGATGAAGCGCAGCAGCAGCGCCATATCGCCCGCCGGCGCCACCAGGGTTTGCGCCAGCGTCGCCGCCGCCGCCAACATGGCGCAACCCAAGAACAGCCAACGCGCCGGCCAACGATCGGCAAGGGAGAACACCGCACTCAGCAAAGTGCCAAAGACAAACCCCAGTTGCACGCAGGCCGTCAGCCAGGCGGCGCGGCTTGGGGAAATGAGCCCCTCAGCCAGCAGCGCCGGCACGGCAGCGGTACCGGCGAACCAGACGGAAAGCGTCAGCACAAGCGCCCCCACCAACAGCGCCATATTGCGGCGCTTGCTGGCGGGTGAGGTGTTCATGCGCGCAGCACGGCCCCGGTCGCTTTACTGACCGCCGCGACAATTTTCTCGGCCACGGCTTCGATTTGCGCGTCGGTCAGCGTTGCCTCACGCGGCTGGATGGTCACTTGCAAGGCAAGGCTCACCTTGCCTTCCGGCAGCTTGTCCCCCGCATAACGGTCAAACAGCGCGACATCGGTGATGAGTGTGCGTTCCGCCCCGCGCGCGGCTTCTGCCCAATGGCGCGGCGTGGCGCCATGGCGCACCCCGGCGGCGACCGCCACTTGGCCTGCTGGGGTCACATCACGATAGGCGCCGCCGATTTCACACAGCGCCACATCGGCAAAACCGCGCGCCGCATTGCGCCCCGCCGCCAGCAGCAGCGATGCCACCGGCGTTGGGCGCATCTGGTCCAGATCTTCCGCGATCGGGTTTTCCAGGCGCAGCGCTGCCGGCGTTTCACCGAACAGCGCGGCGGTTTTGGATTCCATGAAGGCGAAGGTCACCGCTTCCTGCATGCCGCGCGCCGCCAGCACGCGCCGCGCCAGCGATGCCCGCGCCTGCTTCGCCGTAAAGGCGGGCGGCGGGATGATGCCGCTGACCGGCAGCGATACGGGCGTGATGGTGTTCAACCCGCGAATGCGCAGCACTTCTTCAAGCAAATCGCATTCCGGTTCAATTTCGGCGCAGCCTTCCGCCGCCGCCTTGGCACGTTCCGGTGACAGTTCAGGCGCCTGCGCCAAGGCGCCCTTGCCCGCCACATCATTGCGCCAGCTTGGGACATTGACGGTGACGCGCTCCGCATCCCGCGCTGCCACGGTGAAGCCGAGGCTTTGCAGAATTTCAACGGCGCGGTCTGGCGCAACGTCATCGCCGCCATAACTCGCCAGGCGTTCAAAACGCAGGCTTGCGGTGCGCTGCCAGGCGGGTTCTGGCCCGGCGCCGACCACTTCGCTGGCCTCGCCGCCGCAAATCTCCATCATCGCTTGCGTCGCGAGATCAAGCGCCAAGCGCGGCAAAGCCTGATCCACGCCACGCTCGAACCGCGCGCGTGCATCGGTGCGCACATCATGCCGCCGGCCCGAAAGCGCGATGCGCACGGGGTCGAAAATCGCGCATTCGATGAAGCATTCGGTGGTGGCTTCATCGCATCCCGTCGCTTCGCCACCGATAATGCCGCCAAGTGCTTCCGGCCCGGCTTCATCGGCGATGATGCCATCTTCCGAGGTCAATTCATAAGTCTTGCCATTCAGCGCGAGCAGGCTTTCGCCTTCATGCGCCATGCGCATGGTGAGCGTTTTGCCCTTCACCTTTGCGGCGTCGAAAACATGCAAGGGGCGGCCAAGGCCATAGGTGAAAAGATTGGTCACATCCACCAGCGCATTGATCGGCCGCTGGCCAATCGCCACCAGCCAATCCTGCAACCATTTCGGCGAAGGTCCATTCTTCACACCACGAATGGCGCGGCCCAGCACATAGTCACAAGCGCGCGGATCAGCGATTTCCCAAACCAGCGGCGAAGGATAGGCGGGCTTGATCGCGGGTTCAGGCAGAGGCTTCAAGCGCCCGAGCCCGGCTGCGGCCAAATCCCGCGCCACGCCGTGGACCGAAAGCGCATCGCCGCGATTGGGTGTTACGCTGATTTCAATAATCGGGTCATCCAGCCCTGCCCAGCGCACATAGGCCTCACCCAGGGGAGCCTCCGCCGGCAAATCCACAATACCGGAATGATCGTCGCCCAAGCCCATTTCGCGGGCAGACAGCATCATGGCTTCCGATTTCACGCCACGAATTTCGCCGGCCTTCAATGTAATGCCGGTGCCGGGAATGAAGGCGCCAGGCAAAGCCGCCACACCCTTCATGCCCGCGCGCGCATTAGGCGCGCCGCAGACCACGGACAGCAGCTTGCCATCGCCCGTATCAACCTTCAGCGCGCGCAGCCGATCCGCATTGGGGTGTTGTTCAGCTTCCACCACATGGGCAATGCGGAAATTCGCCAGCGCCGCGCCGCGATCTTCCACACCTTCAACCTCAAGCCCGATGGTGTTGAGCGCGGTCAGAATTTCTTCCAGCGAGGCTTGCGTATCAAGACGGGCCTTCAGCCAGGAAAGGGTGAATTTCATCGCCTTACACTCCTTCCACCAGAGAAGGTGGTGAAAGCGGATCGGCGCCGTAATGGCGCAGCCAGCGTATATCGGCTTCATAGAAGGGGCGCAGATCGGGAATGCCGTGTTTCAGCATGGTGATGCGTTCAATCCCCATGCCGAAGGCGAAGCCCTGCCATTCGCGCGGATCAATGCCGCAATTCGCCAGCACTTTCGGGTGCACCATGCCAGAGCCCAAAATCTCCAGCCAATCGCCACCCTT